>JAGHDT010000099.1 GCA_021159805.1 Anaerolineae bacterium | reverse complement strand
CCCCTAGACCGGGGATTTCATCCCCTAGACCGGGGACTTCGCCCCCTGAACCGGGGACTTCGCCTCCGAAGCCGGAGGTGGGAGAGGGGACCGGAGGTGCTGCCCCGAAAATCATCCTCTGCCGGCCCAAAGCCCTTCACCTCATCCCGATCGCGGCTTTGGGCCGTTCTTCGCGTCACATTTTCATGCTTGCTTGGTGTCCGCTGGCGGACAGGGTGTCTACTTCGATAATAGCTTCCGCTCCCGGGCCTAAAGGCTTTCGGTAGGCTTTAGGGCCTTCTTCGCGTCCCATTTTCATGCTTGCGTGGTGTGCTGATGCACATGGGGTCTACTTCGAAAATCGCCTACTATCCGCTGGGGCCGGTGTCAACCTCAACGCGTTGGGGCCCGCGCCCCTCTGCTGAACACTCGACGCAAAGACGGGCACGATGAGACACCGGCCCGAGCAGAGTAAGCGAGACGACCAGCAGCCCATGAAACGCCATTTTCACTCGTGCGTGGTGTGCGCTCTGCAGATATGAGGTCCACTTCAACGATCGCTCAACGGCCCCTACGGGATCTAGACGTTCAGGTAGGCTTGTGCCCACACCGCGGCCTCGACGCGGGATGCCGCATCAAGCTTGCGCAGGATATTGCTGACGTGGAAGTCCACGGTGCGCACGGTGACCACGAGTTGTCGCGCGATCTCTTTGTTGCTCAGTCCCTCGGTCACCAAGGCGAGCACCTGACGCTCGCGGTCTGTCAGGCTGTCGCGGACGCGGACGATCTCGGCTTCCCAGCGCTCGGCGCGTGTCAGCTGATCCGGGGTCCACAGTGGGGCGCCAGCGACGACCGACCGAACCGCGCTCACGATCCGGCTGGGCGCCTCGTTCTTCAGCAGATAGCCGGTTGCGCCGGCGTGGACCATCCCGGCGATGTAGCGGTCATCGTCGTAGGCGGAGAGAGCCAAGACGTGCGTCGCGAGGCCCTCGTCGGCGAGTTTGTCGGCGACGGCGGCCCCGTCCATCCCGGGCAATTGGCAGTCCAGGACCAGTACGTCAGGGGTGAAGGCTCGGCTCATCTCCAGGGCCGTTGGGCCGTCGTCCGCTTCGCCCACCACGACGATATCCGGCTCGCGGTCGAGAAGGATGCGCAACCCCAAGCGGAGTGCCGGATGATCGTCGGCCAACACGACGCGAATAGGGTTGGGCATGGTCACCTCTGCAATAGGGCATCGAACTCTGCGGCGGCATCTACCAGCCGGCCAGGTTGCTCACTCAGGCTGAACCAGTCCCATTCATCGCTGTGCGGAAACTCGTCCAAGAACCACACCAGGGCCTTGATCTGCGGCTCGTGGTTCACCACGTCCAGCGCCGAGGTCAGCCACCCGACAGGGTAGTTCTGTGCCGGCGGGATGTCGTCCGCGCGGTTATAGGTGTTGGTCGACACAATGTAGATCGGGCAGCTCTGTGTGGAGGGATAACTGTTGATGATGGCCATCCAATCCTCGTAGATGCGGAAACCTGCCTGGGCGCCTTTCCAGCTCTCCCTCGCGAGGTCGGACCTGGGCTCGTCAGCCCGCAACCCTCCTGCCATCTCGGGTGCATCTGGGCTTCCGGGTGCCTGGACATCGAAGCCATCTGGTCCGGCGAGGGGGATTCCTGCGGCTGCTTTGGCTTGCGCGCTCTTGTCCAGTAGAGCGACGAGTGTGTTCATGTAACTCAGCCACGGCACATCGTGCGGGGGATAGGGTAGGGCGCCCCCTTGGTCTGCGATCCAGGGACGTAGCGGCCCCACGAGGAGCTTGATCTGGGGGTTTTCGCTGTGCACGATCTGGACCACATTGTCAGTGTGCGTGACGTCCTCACCATAGCCGTTGAAGACGCGGGCGTACCAGGCCGGCGTCGTCGGCCGGTCGGGTGCAATCATCGCCGCTGTTGCCGCGTTGAAGTCGTTGCCGACGATGAGCCCGTAGACATTGCTCAGCCGGTCGTCGCGGGCCAGACGTCGGATATAGGCCAGGTATTCGGCCAACGCCACGTAATCCTCTGTCGGGGGGAGGCTCTGTCGCTGCTCGTAGTCCACGCGGATCAGGACGTTGAGCCCCTCAGCGTGGTGCTCGGCTATTCGGTCGGCGAGATCGTCAACTCCCCAATAGGGATCCTCCGGCCTAAGTGCGTAGGTCACCTCCACGACCCAACCGCTACGACCGTGCCAGTTGCGCGTCAGACTGGGCATCACCACGCCCAGCTTGGTCGGCGTGCCGGCGGGTGGGGGCGCTGAGGGAGAGCCGACAGCGAGGCGCCCGCGCTCCTGGCACCCTGTGTGGCAGTCGTGGTAGAAGGTGACGGTGTAGCCGTCGCCTTCGGGTACCGTGGTGGTCCAGGTCCACTGCCATGTACCTGTCCGCCGTACCGCTTCTCCTTGGGGTTGGGCGGGTCTACCATCAACGACCAACTGCACGAATGGCCACGGCTCGGTGTCCACAACGGTCACGGTGACCAGTTGCCCCGTCTCTGCAGCCTGCGTCTCAAGCGAGAAGCGGGGCCAGAGCCCTGTCGTTTGATCGCCGGTGGTGATGGTCACCCGGCCTGAGATGGGGAAGGCCCAGTAGCCAATCAGGATCACGGCGAGGGGCAGGAGCCATCTGGCAACACGCAGGATGCTTTGGCGAGATCTTGGGCCGATCATCGTCATTCTCCTCCTGT
>JAGHDT010000579.1 GCA_021159805.1 Anaerolineae bacterium | reverse complement strand
CGTATCGATGGTACTGTCGGGTAGGGTGGCGGCGAGGCGGGTGAGCAGAGTGTAGGCGGCCATACCCAGACCAAAACGCGGCACGAAGTGCGGCAACAAAGTGCCGAACATCCGGTCCATGGACCGGCGCATCAGCGCCAAGCGTTCAGAGAGGCAGCTCGCCCCTGCCAACTGGGTCTCGAGCTCGGCAATCTGTGCGTCAAATAACCGTACTGCTTTGTCACGCTCGGCGTCCGGTCTCAGAAGGGTGCGCACCATGCGTCCCGTCATGGGTAGCAGGGCCGTGAGCAGGCGCAGCGCGGTGCGCGCGCGCAGCGGGCTGGGTTCGGGGAAGCGGTCCTGGGCGATGAGCGTCGCGAGCGCCTGGCCCGCTCCCGGCTCAATGTACTCCATTGCAGACTGGGTGAGTTTGCGCCCCGGGCGGTTATTCAACATTCCGGCTATGTCGATCCACAGCCGCTCGCCCGCCTCCCATAGCATGCTCTGGGTCTCGACCGTGGTCCTGGAACGGAAGATCCTACCTGCGCCGATCAACACGGCTGTGATGGTGTCGCGCCCCAGCGGCGTGATCGGATCGAGCATGCCCTGCACCGCGCCAAAGGAGAAGAGGGCACGCAGCGGTTCCTCCGACATCCCGTCCGGCACGGGATAGAGGGTTGTGATGGGGCGCGATTGCAGTGCATAGAGCTGCTCGTTCATCGACGCCCATTCGATGTCCTGGGGTGCGCCGAAGAGTTCAGCTATGCGCTGCCCCAGACGGCCGAGTTGGAGGATCAGCGCGTCAGGGACGGCCTGCTGTGATGCAGCGTCTTGTTCAAGGGTGACCGTGCCGCCATCTGCCTGTCCACGTACGACCGCGGCTTTGCTCCCCAGTGATTTGCTCAGGATGCGCCCGTCGGCCGTGACCACATAGTGATCCGGCTCAACCTGGCCGGAGACCAACGCCTCGCCCAGGCCGAAAGTCGCATCGATGACCATTTCGGTCCTGTTGCCGGTGAGCGGGTTGGCCGTGAACAGCACGCCGGAGGTCTCGCTGGGCACCATCGTCTGCACCACCACTGCTAGCGCCACGTCGCGAGGGTCGATGCCGATGCGTGCTCGGTACCCGATGGCCCGCGCCGTCCAGAGGCTGCTCCAGCAGTCGGCGACCGCTTTGAGCAGGGAGTCCTCTCCAATGATGTTGAGATACGTGTCCTGCTGCCCGGCAAAGGAGTGGCCCGGTAGATCTTCTGCGGTGGCCGAGGAGCGAACGGCGACCGGCGGGCAGCCGAGGTCAGCGTAGGCGGATCGGATCTCGGCGGCCAGATCAGCGGGGGTCTCGGCGGCTGCGAATTGTGCGCGGATGGTCTGCGCTGCAGCTTCCAGCGCATCGGGATCGGCGGGATCGATGTGGGCCACCGTGTCGAGGATGGCGGCGCTCAGCCCGTGTGTCGCCACAAAGGACAGGTAGGCTGTGGTGCCGATGATGAAGCCCGGCGGCACTGGAAAACCAGCGCGGTACAGACGGGTCAAGTTCAGTCCCTTGCCGCCGGCCACGGCAAGAGAGGTGTGGGCGGAGAGTGAGTGGATTGTGGCTGTGGTCATAGTCCTCCTAGAATGATGGTGGGGTAAGGTCAGGGGCTTCGCTCACGATCCCCCGAGCAATTGGCTCAAGAGCCGCCCCAACGCGACGCCCCGATACCACCCCTCGCTCAGCGGTCGCTCGTCCTCGAAGCTCCAGACGTGGCTGAGGACGCAGTCTACCAAGGCTGCGGCGGCGACGGTCTCGGGAGTCATTTCCAGCTCGGCGCTGAAGATCTCGATCCGTTCGCGTACCAGTTGCTCACGGATGCAGAAAGGGGCATCGTCCGGCAGTTGGTTCTGGATGTAGCGCCCGACTTCCAGACAGCGGGGGCCGATGACGCCTTTGGGGTCGATGGCGATCCAGCCGTCCTCCTCGTCCCAGAGGATGTTCTCGTGGTGCAGATCGCCGTGCAGGACGACATCGTGGGTCCGGTCGCGTGAGAGCTCGATGAAAGCCGCTTCGGCGCGGTCGAGAAGATCTCGCGGCATGCGCTCGTCGGGATCCCATTCGGTGCGCGTCAGGCGGAAGGCCCGTTCTGTCCAACGGGAGAAGTGCGGCATCGAATGCGTTTCTGGGGCGGGCACCGGCAGCTCCTTCATCACTGAGGCGGCGATTTGCGTCTGCTCGCGATTGTCGCCGACCTGCCAGAGCATTGTGCCGGGCATGGCCCGCTGCATCAGGATGGCACCCAGCTCGCGGTCAGCGTCCAACAGCCGCGTAGCTACTCGGCCGTCGTAGAGTGCTAGTGCCTCCATCTCCGTAAACAGCTCTTCGTGCGGCACCCCGACCTTGAGGGCTACTGCTTCCCCGCCGGCCGTTGTCGTGAACTCGATGTAGTTCATACCCATGGTGGGGCAGATCACGCCTGTGGCCAGATTCCATTTCTCTCTGCACTGTGTCACGATTGTAGGCAGGAGCGGCAGCCAAGCGCGACCCTTGTCACCGAAGATGCGGTGGACTTTCTCAATGAGCTGGGGCGGGATTTGCATAGTGCGAGATTCGCTTGCATGCATCCGAGTGTGGCTCTCCTGGTTCGTGCCGGACTAACGATGTTCAAGATGTGGTGACGACCCTACTATACTCGGCATCCGTGTCAAGTCGTACAACCGACCGCTGCCGAACACAGCAGGGATCATAACCTGCGGAAAGATTCTGGTCTCCCGGAGTCTCGCAGTGCGCTACTTGCCGTGAGTGGACAAGCGCCTAAAGTATGCTTGCTGTGATGGATCGAAAAGGGGGTTGCTGTGTTCAGAATCATAAATATCGGGACGCTGAGTCAGAACAAGTTCTGGGGAGAGACGGCGCGGGTGCGCGAGGATATCAGCGCGACGTGCACGCTGCTGGAGGTGGGCGGGCGCCGGCTGTTGGTCGACCCCTCGCCGCGCCGCGAGAAGTTAGCACAGTTGCTGTACAACCGCGCCGGGTTGCGTCCGGAGGCGATCGACATAGTCTATGTCACGCATTGGCATGGCGACCATATGTTCGGCCTGCGGCTCTTCGAGCACGCCACCTGGCTGATGGCCGAGGCAGGGCTGGCGGAGTGGCACGAGAAGGCACCCGATTACCGCCATCTGCACGCGCGCTTCACGGCTGCGGAGGGGGCGCTGCCCTTGGGTGTGGAGCTCTTCCCGGCGCCTGGTCACACTATGGCGCTTGCCGCACTCAAGATGCCGACGCCGTGGGGTGACCTGATCGTCGCCGGCGACGCGGTGATGAACCGCGAGTATTTCGATGCCGAGGAGGGCTACCACAACTCCGTCGACTTCGACCTGGCTGCGGAGACCATCCGCCGCATCAAGGCCGCGGCGGCTCTGGTGATTCCGGGGCACGACAATGTGATCTTGAATATGAAGTGACGGGAAGCAGGGAGACGACGCAAGTCCGAGATCGGAAGGCCAAGAGTCAAAAGTCAAGAGTCAGGGCCTGAACTTGTAGGCTGTCCGGATTCTCCCATTCTTCTATTCGCTGATTCTGTCATTCGCTTTCTCGTTTGCTCGCTCGCTTTCCCGCTCATTCGCTGATTCTGCATTTTCTCATTCTGTCTCCATCCCGGAGGTCACATGCTTCCAAAGGTGCGGTTTGGCAAAACGGAGCTTGAGGTCACCCGCCTGGCTCTCGGCGGGTATCCCTTCGGCGGCGTGAATCTGGCAAGGGGGTGGGACCCCTTCTCACCCGCGGGACGGCTGCAAGCCATTGAGACGATCCACGCGGCGCTGGGCGCGGGGATCAATCTGGTGGATACGGCGCCGGGCTATGGCGACGGCAACAGCGAGTCGATCATCGGGGAGGCACTCCGCGGGTGCCGCGACGGGGTGGTGCTGGCGACCAAGGTCGGCTATCACGGCTCGGCTGCCGATGTGCGGGAGAGCGTGGAAACATCGCTGCGCAGGCTGCAGAGTGAGGTGATCGACATCATCCAGTTCCACGGTGGAATGTACACCTCCAATGAGGTGCGTCACATCCTCGATGAGGGGCTGTTGGACGCGCTGGTCGCGCTGCGCGAGGAAGGCAAAGTGCGCTTTCTGGGCTTCACGGTCGAGGAGCCGTGGACGGCGCGCCCCTTGATCGCCTCCGGCGCCTTCGATGCTATGCAAGTGCGCTACAATGTGATCTACCAGTCGGCAGCGTTGAACGTGCTCAACCAAGCCACGGAGGCGGATATGGGCGTGTCGGTGATGCGGCCCATGACCTCGGGCATCCTGCAGCGGATGGCGAGCTATATCGCCCCGGAGTGGACCGAGGCCGGTGATCTCTACGAGGTCTGCCTCAAGTTCGTGCTCTCTGATAGCCGCGTCCACGTGGCCAATGTGGGCATGCGGTGGCCCGACGAGGTCCAGAAGAACGTGGCCCTGGCTTCTGAGTTCGAGCCGACCTTCGATATGGCCGATCTTCCCCGGATGACGGCGCATATCTACAAGACGCACGACGAGATGGAGGGATTGAGATGATCCTGTTGCCATCAGTCATGATGTTGTACAATGCAGGGAGGCTCTGGCGTCAGTCAGAACTGACGTTGATGTGCCCGTACCGGGACACGCCCCCGAGGTCCTGTCGCGGTTTCCGGGTGGCACAGATGTTCGGCTAGGATTCTTCTGGGAGAAATTGTGGATGGATAAGGTCAAGGTCGTTGCCGTAGCCGTTCTGCGTTTTATTCGAACCACGCTGTTGATTGATCTGGGGCTTTTCGTTCTTGTCAGCGTTTCCTGTCTGATCGGTACTCGATGCACGAGTCTGGCCTACGGTGAGCGCATGTTCTGGGTGGGGATGGCGTCGCTGATTGCCGCAATGCCTGCAGTGCTGGGCTCGCTTAGCACAAGCCGGGGGTACTACAACAGCCCGTTCACCGCCGGCCAGGACGCGAAGGTCGCGCTAACGATTGTCAAGGACGGACGTCGCAGTCTAGACCGGCGATCCGCCTTTGCGTGGCGAGCCTTCTCTGTCGGCGCGGTCGCCATTGCGATCTCCGCGCTGATCGACACCCTGGGCGGAGGGGGTTGAGGTGAAGATCACGGCTGTTGAGAGCCTCTACTGGGAGGCTGTCCCTCGTGTATTGACCGTGCGTATCCACACGGATACGGGCCTGATCGGTCTGGGCGAGACAGTGGACAAGATCCCCGGCTCCCGTGGTGCATTGCATGGGACGTTGGCCCCCCAGTTGCTGGGTCGTGACCCGCTGGACATCGAGGGTATCTGGCAGGACTTGGCGAACAACATCCTGTACCACGGCTTCGCCGGCGCCGAGATGCGCGCGCTTTCGGCGGTTGATATCGCGCTGTGGGACCTGATGGGCAAGCACTACGGCGCTCCGGTCTATCATCTCCTTGGCGGTCGATGCCGGGAGCGCATTCCGACGTACAACACCTCCACCGGCTACGGCGAGATGAACGACTACGCGCTGTGGCAGGAGGACGCTGGCGAGTTGGCGCGCCTGCTGCTGGCCGACGGCTACCTTGCGATGAAGATCTGGCCCTTTGACGCCGCAAGCCGCGACAGCCGCGGACAGTATATCAGCCCGGCGGGCGTCGAGCAGAGCCTGCGCCCCATTCGCCAGATCCGCGATGCAGTGGGCAGCGAGATGGAGATCGGTCTGGAATTCCACTTCCGCTGGAACCGGGCGAGTATGGAGCGGATCGTCAAAGCGCTGGAGCCATATGATATCCTTTTCCTTGAGGATGTGATGCACGCCGTCTATCCCGACGAGATCAAGGCGCTGTCCGCGCATACCTCGATCCCCATTGTGGGCTCGGAGCTGATGTTGACCCGGTGGCAGATGCGCGAGTGGCTGGAGAAGCACGTCAGCCAGATCCTGATGACCGAGCCGCTGTGGACCGGCGGCATCAGCGAGACACGCAAGCTGCCCTATCTGGCAGAGACCTTCGGTGTGCCGCTGGTACTGCACAATATCTCGGGCCCGGTGGGGCACGCAGCGTGTATGCACCTGGGTGCTCACATCGCGAACCTCTTCATGGTGGAGTCGGTTCGGGCCTTTGCCCAGACCTACTTCCCTGTCATCAGTAACCTCGCGCCGCGGGTCAGCGACGGCAAGCTGCCGGTGCCCGACGGCTCCGGTCTCGGCGTGGAGATTCTGCCCGAGGCGCTGGCCCGTGACGATCTGAGCCGTGTTGTGACGGATGAAGCAACGCTCAAGGCCGCGGGGGATCAGTGGCAGTACGCGCTGGGCTTCACGCACGCGCCGCCGGCGCAGAAAGAGTGAGGCTGGATGCTGGATGTTGGATCGGGTTTGCTCCGCTGGGGCTGGTGTCTCGATCGTGGCTGCTGACACGAAGAGCGGCACGGGCCTCAACGCAGTTGGGGTAGACACCGGCCGCGGCAAATGCATGACACACTGCTTACTCCGTACTCCTTACTGCTGTCTGGCTGATGGCTGAAAGCTGACCGCTGACTGCTGGCGCACCAATGAACCCACATGACCGCAAGATTCTCCGCGACCTCGCCAAACGGGTCGCCGATGTTGCCGCTCTGCCCGTGCAAGCCGAGCGGCGGCAGGCGTGGCGGCTGCACAACGACCTCAAGACGAAACGGCCGATGATCCTTGTCTTCCCGGAGGGCTCCTGGGAGGAGCTCCTGCCTGATAGCGTGCTGCGCTGCGAGGACGAGGCCGCGCGCAGGATCGAGTGGCAGTTGTCCAGCCGCGTCTACACCCACGATCACCTTCAGGATGACACAGTGATCGAGAACATATGGACCGTGAACAAGGTGATTCACAGGACCGGGTGGGGCCTGGAGCCCAAACGCATCCCCAGCCCGGAGCGCCGGGGTGCCTGGCTCTTCGATCCTGTGATCCACGAACCGGCGGATATGAAGAAGCTGCGGTTTCCGGAGGTCACGTATGACGAGGCGGCGACGGTGCAGGCCCTTGCCGCAGCACAGGATCTCTTCGGTGATGTTCTCGACGTGCGGCTCAAGGGCGTGGTGCATATCTCGTTCCATTTGATGAGCCTGTACACCGACCTGCGCGGTCTTGAGCAGGCAATGATGGACATGGTGCTCAATCCGGGCTGGCTGCACGACGCGATAGCGTTCCTGACCGAGGGGCACCGGCGGCTGGTGCAGCAGTACATCGATCTCAATCTGCTGTCGCTCAACAACGACGATACCTATCACAGCTCCGGCGGGAACGGCTACACCGATGATCTGCCGGCACCGGGCTTCGACCCGGACAGGGTTCGTCCCCTCGATATGTGGGCCAGCGCCGAGGCGCAGGAGTTGGCCGGGGTCTCGCCCAAGATGCACGCCGAGTTCTCGCTCGATTACGAGAAAACGCTGTTGGCGCCCTTTGGCCTGAACGGCTACGGATGCTGTGAGGCGCTCGACAGGAAGATGGAGGATGCGCTCACCATCCCGAACATCCGTCGCATCTCGATCTCGCCCTTCTCCGACGTCGCCGTCTGTGCAGAACAGCTGCGGGATACT
>JAGHDT010000113.1 GCA_021159805.1 Anaerolineae bacterium | reverse complement strand
CCACGTCTCTCGGTGGGGAAGACCTCGGGGACGTAGACGACGATCCACGTATAGGTGAAGGAGGTGAAGAACCCCGATATGGCCGTGATGATGGGCAGCAGAATGCCACCGGCAAAGCCCATCGCCACGAGGAAGACCGAGAGAACCAGGCATCCGGCGACGAGCGAGGTATTCCTCCCGATCTTGTCCATGATGGAGCCGCCGGCGACACCACCTAGCAACGCCATAACCAGCGTTGCCAGCAAGACCATGGACCACTGCGCGAGCGTGTAGCCCTTGATGGTCATGAAGTAGTAGCCCCCCCAGTAGTAGAGGACGGAGTAGACGAGCCAGACCATCCAGATGGACGCAGCGATGGCGATGTAGCGCATGTCGCGCTTGTTGATGACACCGATGCCGAAGAAGTGGTTCTTGCGGCTGCCGGCACGGCGCTGCTTGCGGATCACGGTGAACCGCTGGGTCTCTTGCATTGACCGCCACATAATCAGCATCGGCAACATCAGGATGAACATCACGCCGTACATCCACTTCCAGTTCAGGCCCATGACGTCCATAAGCAGTGGTGGCAGAAGCGCCTGGAGCGGGATCAAGCCGATCACGTAGGTCAGGGAAACGTACTTCGCGCGCTTCTGCGCCGGCGATTCCTCGCTGATAGGGATGGTCCACATATTGGAGACGGTGGTGAACATGGCCACCGTGTAGAAGAACATGAAGTGCTGTAGCGTGGGCGTGAAGAGGACGATGGCAAGCGATGAAAGCCCCATAAGGAGCACCAGGACCAAGATGGAAAGTCTGCGACCGATGATGTCGTTGAGTCCGTTGAGCAAAAAGATAAAGAAGGTCGCGATCAGGTAAACGGCCTCGTTCCAGGAAAAATCGATGGCGGTGATGCCGTATTCCTCAATGATGAAGGGGATGGCGGTGGTCTTGATGGTGGAGATATATTGATCCATCACTGCCACCAGGCCCATAAAGATCACTAAATAGACCAAATAGCTGTTGCTTCTTTCGCGGATCTTGGCACGAATGCCAAATTGCTCGGTCGCTTCCGTCATTGTCTCACCTCGGTGTGGGTTGAGTGTTTCTCACTGTGTCCACTTCAATGTCCTCCTGGCCGGAGCTGCGGGCGGCGCGATCGTAGGCTTCTAAGCCACCTGCTGCCGCGATCGCCTTACGTCCTTTCGCGATCTCCCGTAGCACGCTGGTATTCACGCGCTCCATAGAGCCGGGCGAGATCTTGTGGAGGAGCCGGCTTCCGGCGGCCAACCCTGGCGGCAGCGATTCCAACCGCATGATTGTCCCCGGCCTGGCCTCGAACCAGCTGCCGATAGCGTCCTCGCCCAACCGGCTAATGGGGATGCCCGCGGCTGCCTGCCGCTCGGCGGTGGGGCCCACGTGGGCCACCAGCCATTCGCCGTCAACACGGGCCTCGCCTTCCCCCTCCAGCAGGAAGTAGCCCAGTGAATCGTGCCACTTCTGCAGCAGGGGATCAGCATCGATGGTCGGGCCGCGCCAGGCGTCGATCATGGTGGTGGAGAAGATCTTGTAACGTGCCTTGATCCCGGCCGCGCGGCAGAGGGCGATAAAGACGGTGATCAGCCCGAAACACGTGCCCGTACCACGCCGCAACGTCTCCACGACACCATCGATCGGGGCGATCTCCAGCGTCATGCGATTCTTAGCGAAGTCGAAGGCCGCTTCAGCAAACTCACGATCGGAGAGATGGCCGGCGCCCAGTCTCTGGGCCAGGGCGACGACCTCAGGTGCGCGTGAGTTGCAGAGGCGAGTAGGACGCAGGTACTTCTCGCGGCTCCACGGGCCCCGGCCGACGCCGTCCGAGCTGGGAAGCTCGTAACGTCTTGGTGGTCGTCTGTAGTGCTCCTCCGATTCGGATGTCTGCCTGAGTTTCATCACCTCACCGGCGCTGGTGACGAGCAGCGTTCCGACGGATACTACCCCCTTCATTATGAGATTCAGGTAGGTTAGCTGTCCTCGTAGGTCTTCGTTGATGGATGTCGCGGGTGCCATCTGCCCCCTCTCCTGGGCCTGCGCAGTGGTCCGATGCCACTGACTATAACACGACGATCGACCGCGAGTTACGCCCACTGCCGGCGGCTTCCAGGTCGCCATCAGGGCTTGCCTGAGCTGTGTGTCGGGTTGCTCTTCACGGTGGCGGCGCCTGACCCGTGGGCCGAATGCGGGGCATTGTATCATGCTCTCTCAGGAGCGAAAGAGCCTCGGTACTTGCGAAGCGGATGGGCGGATTGTGATCCGCCCTGATTGTTGGTGATGAGTGGGGTCAGGCGATATCCCAGGCGAAGACGTGGACCTCGGCGGCTCCCCACGTGGCCTCGGGGATGAAGCGGATCGCCGTGGCCATCACGTCCGTCTCCAGCTGGACCAATCGCTGATAGTTATTGGTGACCTGTGCGACGACCGTCCATTTCCCCGTGTCATCGAGGGCTTCTATGCGGAAGTCGCGCGTCATGGTCCACGGCACGCCACACGCTGGCATCTCCAGGGGATAGCTAGACGGCTGGTTCTTCTCCGGGCGGTTCAGATCGCTGTCAAAGGTGAATCGCAATTGCCGGATCTGCCGGGTTGCTGTGAAGCGGTACTCAACCCAGGCGCCCGGCGCGCCGCGCCATCCGTTGTCGTCGCTGCCCACCGGCCGGTCGATCCCGTTGCGCAGTGGCTCGGGATCACCCTTCGACGCGGCAAGCGCAGCGGCGCGCGTGAGTTCCGGCAGCGCGCGCGTCTGCCACGGCAGGTAGCAGTCGTCATCCATGAGCGTCTGCTGTAGTTCGTCCAGATGCGCTTTGTAGACCCCGCGAGGTGTGGTTGCCTCACGTGCTGCGATTGCAGCGGCGGTGCCGGCGGCCTGGCCCAGCACTGCACACGTCGCCATCACCCGGGTCGCGCTCATCGCTGCGTGGGTCACGCTGATGTTGCGACCGGCACAGAAGAGGTTCGCGATGTTCCGCGAGTAGAGCGTGCGGTAGGGAATGCCGAAGGGTGAGGGCGCTGGATGGAAGATCGTGGGTTCGCCCGGCCAGTTGAAGCCGCCGGGGTGGTGGTCGTCCATCGTCCAGCCGCCGTAGGCGATCAGATCCTCGAATCTTCCTCCGGCACGGACGTCGTCCTGCGTCATGATGACGTCGCCCTCGTAGCGGCGGCTCTCGCGCTTGCCCGGAAGGAAACCCATCCACTCCAAGACCCAGTTCTCCGCACCGTGATCGCCGTGGTTCTTGAGGTGATCCCAAACCCCGAAGGCGACCTTGAGCAGCTCATCGCGGATGGCCTCAGTGTCGTGGATGGAGTCCTGCTCGCCGCCGAGCTCGATCCACCAGAAGTTCGTATTGAGGATATCGTGGCCGCGTTTGGGCAGATCCTCATCGGTCTTGTAGACGTGGGCCCACGTGGGGGGGATGAAGGGTTGGGGGCGATCGGTCTCACGCGCCTGGATCAGGCAGCTCATCCCCATCGTCCTGTG
>JAGHDT010000322.1 GCA_021159805.1 Anaerolineae bacterium | reverse complement strand
CTGCAAATGGCCGACAACACGGCTGACATTCTGGCCATCGCCTACCTGTGTGCCGCCCAGGGCATCAGCCTGCGGGCACCGCTCAAGACCTCCCCACCCCTCCAGCGTGCGTTAGCGTTACTGCGCACCAGAGTCCCTTTCTACGATCGTGATCGGCCCCATGCACCTGACATCGCGGCCGCACGAGCCATTATCATCAGTGGCGCCTTGTGCACCGTTCTCGAACGCGACACGTTACTCTGACATCATTGGACCAGGAGACGACTGTGAAGCCACTCATCGAATGTGTGCCCAACTTCAGCGAAGGACGAGATAGACACGTCGTCGACCAGATTGTCGGCGCCATACGTTCGGTGGACGGCGTGGCTGTGCTCAATGTCTCACCGGGCGACTCGGCGAATCGCACCGTAGTCACCTTTGTTGGAGCGCCCGAACCGGTGATCGAAGCAGCCTTCCGCGCTATCAAGACTGCCACTGAGCTGATCGACATGCGGCAGCACCATGGTACGCACCCCAGGCTCGGCGCAACGGACGTATGCCCCCTGGTCCCGCTCTCGGGTATCTCCATGGAGGAGACAGCTGCCTACGCACATAAGCTCGCGCGGCGGGTGGGCGAGGAGCTGGGCATCCCAGTCTATTGCTACGAGGCCGCTGCGACCCGCCCTGAGCGCAAGAACCTTGCCAACATACGCGCTGGCGAATACGAAGGGTTGCCGAACAAGCTGCAGGACCCTGAGTGGCAACCCGACTATGGACCGGCCGTGTTCAATCCACGCGCTGGCGCGACGGTCGTTGGGGCACGCGAGTTCCTGGTAGCCTACAACGTAAACCTGAACACCACCTCGGTGCGACGCGCCAACGCTGTGGCTTTTGATGTGCGCGAGCGCGGACGTGTGAAACGCAGGGGCAATCCCCTGACCGGCGAGATCGTGCGTGACGCCAATGGCGAACCGGTACGCATCCCCGGCCTGCTCAAAGGCGTGAAGGCAATAGGATGGTACGTCGAAGAATATGGCATCTGCCAGGTCTCGATGAACTTGACCGATCTCAAGGCGACACCGTTACATGTGGCCTTCGAGACAGTTCGTGAGCGCGCTCGGGCACGGGGCATGCGGGTGACGGGTTCAAAGATCATCGGCATGGTACCACTGGCAGTCCTGCGCGCCGCGGGCGAATACTATCTGCGCCAGCAACAGCGTTCGCTTGGCATCCCGGAGCGGGCGATCCTGCACATCGCCATCCGTTCTCTGGGCCTGGAGGAGTTCGGCCCGTTTGATCCCGATGAGCGTGTGGTTGAATATGCGGTGGCCCGCATTGAGGGCGAGGTGCCGCAGCTCCCGGCCCGCACGCTGGCTGATTTCATCGATGACGTAGCTTCCGAAGCCCCCGTGCCCGGGGGAGGATCAGTTGCCGCAGCCGTCGGTGCGCTGGGCGCCGCCCTCGGCACGATGGTCGCCAATGGATCGGCTCACAAACGGGGGTGGGATGAGCGCTGGGAGGAGTTCTCGGACTGGGCAGTCCGGGGCCGGCGCTGCCTGGAGACGCTGATCGCGCTGGTGGACCAGGACACCCAGGCATTCCAGGACCTCATGGCAGCGTACGGGCTCCCCAAGGTTACTGAAGAGGAACAGAGAGCACGGCGGCAGGCAATCGTCCGCGCGACGCACCGCGCCATTGAGGTCCCACTGAAAACCATGCGTGCCGCGCTGCAAGCTCTAGACGTACTGGCAGCTATGGCTGAGCATGGCAATCCCAACGCCGTGTCCGATGCTGGTGTGGGTGCGCTGTGCGCCCGAACAGCGGTACAAGGCGCCTACCTCAACGTACAGATCAATGCTGCCGGCCTCGCCGACGATCCGGTGGCGCAAGAAGCTCTCGCCGAGGGTGGCCGTCTTCTCCACGACGCACAGACCCGGGAGAAGAAAATCCTGGCCATGGTGAGCCAGCGGATGCGGAACCCCTAGGCCAATCTCACTCCAGTGTGTCCTCGTCACACGCTACCAGCCGCTTGGCGAGTTGCTCACATGAGGGATAATCATCTCGAAGAGCAACCTGTTCTCAAGAGCAGCATAGCCACACAGTCCCTGGAGGAACCATGCCAGACCGGGTCGATCTGATCATTCACGACGTCGTGATCGCCACGATGGTCCGAGGCCATTTCAACCTGATCCCCCATGGCGCACTCATCGCCGATCGTGGCGTCATTGAATGGGTCGGTATCGCCGAAGGCCTGCCAGCCGTGCGCGCACGCCATGAGATTGCGGGCCGCGGTCGTCTCCTGACCCCTGGCCTGATCGACTGTCACACCCATCTCGTGTACGGCGGCAACCGGACCGATGAATTTACCGCGCGCCTTGCGGGCGAAAGCTACGCCGAGATCGAGCGCCGCGGTGGTGGTATCATGGCGACGGTGCGTGCAACCCGCAGTGCTACCGTCGAGGCCCTGGCTGCTGCAGCCCGTCCCCGTCTGCGCAACCTCCTGAGTGAGGGCGTGACGACGGTGGAGATTAAGACCGGCTACGGCCTCAACGCCGAACACGAGTTGAAGATGTTGGACGTGATCGACACGCTCTCCGCCAGCACTCCGCAGACGCTGATCAAGACCTACCTGGCCCATACCATCCCTCCCGAATACCGCGCGCTACCCAATGTCTATGTGACCGAGATATGTGAGGAGATCCTGCCGCAGGTGGTTGGGCGAGCGGATGGCTTCGACGTGTTCTGTGAGACCTTTGCTTTTGCGCCCGAGCAGGCACGCCGCATGCTGCTCACCGCCCGCGCCCACGGCCTGCCGCTGCACATTCACGCTGAGCAACACACCAGCCTGGGCGCAGCAGCCATGGCCGCCGGATTAGGAGCCCTCTCAGCCAGCCATCTGGAGTACCTGGACGAAGCCGACGTGCCACGCCTGGCAGCGGGCGGCACGACGGCCGTCCTATTGCCGGTTGCAGCCTACGTCTTGCGGGAGCCCCATCGTCCTCCCGTCGAAGCACTACGGCTACAGAGTGTCCCCATGGCAGTGGCGACTGACGGCAATCCCGGGACGGCTCCCTGCTTTTCGCTCCTGACAGCGCTCAACATGGCTTGCGTCCTTTTCGGTCTCACCCCCGAGGAAGCGTTGGCTGGCGCTACCGTCCACGCCGCACGCGCTCTCGGCCTGCTGGACCGCATAGGCACCATTGAAGCGGGCAAAGACGCCGACCTCGTCCTCTGGGATGCTGAATCGCCGGTGGAACTCGTGTACACTTTGGGCTATCATCCCTCTGCGACTGTGATCAAGCGTGGCCGTGTGCTTAGTGGAGCGTAGCACATCACAAGAAAGGCCTGTTGTCACATACGTTCCTGATCCCCTCGCCGCCATCTCCTTTACACAGCCCCGTAGAAAGATCTGGCAGGACATCGCATGAGCGGGAGATCGCCGCCGGTGGGGTGAAGTAACACGAACAGTGACAGTTCATCATCCCATGCCAAGAGCCATAAGTGATCATGGGCTACCGCCACCCAAACACGCCAACCTATCAGCAGCCGTTCAGCTCACCGCTCGGCACAAGCGATGAAGCTCACGAGCATCCTCCACTGCGTGCCCACGCGCGGTGTTGTTGAAGTACGCGTAAACCAGGTGCCCATGCTTCTCCCACCGGCGGATCTGGTCTGCCCATGGCTCCAACGCTTCGCGCCCGTAACGTCCAGCATACCGCTGACCATGCCCATGGAAACGTAGATAGATCACGTCCGCCGTGACCCACTTCGGACAGGCCAGGCCCGGCATGTCAAAGATGCAGAAAGTCAGGCCCTGCTTCTCCAGGATCTGCCGAATCTCCGACGTCAACCAACTGGGATCACGGAACTCAAACGCATGGACCAGATCCGACGGGAGCTTGGCGGCGAAGGCCTCTAGTCGAGCCGCGTCGGCCGGCCAGCGAGGGGGAAACTGCCAGAGGATTGGCCCCAGGCGATCGCCCAGAGACGCCGCTCGTGTGAGAAACCTGTCCAGCGGCTCATCCACATCGGCCAGCCGCAGCCGATGCGTGATCTGCTGGCTGCCCTTGAGGGCATAGATGAAGCCCTCTGGGGCCTGCTTGCGCCAGCGCTCGACCGTCGTCTCCGATGGCAGGTGGTAGAAAGTGTAGTTCACCTCCACCGTGTCGAACACCCCGGCATAGTGCGTGAACCATGCCGATTGACGCAGACCAGGAGGGTAGAAGGTCCCCCGCCAATCTCGATAGGCCCAGCCCGAGGTACCCACCCGCAGACCCATCACTCATGCCTCTTGTTGCAGCGCCTGCGCAACCATCTCACTCAGCTGACGCAGATCAGGCGGTTTCAACAGCCATCCATCTAGCCCGGCCTCGGCTTCTAGTCTCCTCAACTGGGCCTCCATAGGATGCCCCGCCAACATGATGACAGGCATAGTCCAACCCTCTTGAGCCGCGACATATTCCAGCACATCAATCACCAACCCTCGAGGCATGCCGTCCTCCGACAGCAAGATCAAGGGAGGTGTATCGTAGACGCCAACCCGGACCACCGTGGCAGCGCCGGCTGGAGCACAGACCAACGCTAACACCGCCCACGCAGTGAGAGCTATGACGGCAACGCGCATGCCCGACATGGAAGGCACCTCCATCATCAGGAGGACATGGTTTGAATAAAGTATAGCATAGCCGGGCAAACGTTGAAAGAGAAGCACGAGATGAGACGTGTACTGCCCCAGAATAAAAGTCGCGGGACAGATGGGGTTGACACCCTGTCTCTCTATCATATGCTTCGTGCGACTCAAGAACCATGGATTGAGGGACAGCATGCCTCGCGAGCCCAGTCGAATCACCCGCGACGCCGAGACCTTGGCGCCATCCCTCGACCTCGCACACCTGGAGGCACATTTGCGCGCTGCCGCGGCCTCTGGATTCAACGGTATCGCCCGGATAGCACAGGGCGAACGCGTGGTGCTCCAACGTACATGCGGTTGGGCTGACGCTAACCAGTCCATGCCCCTGACGCCTGACACGCCATTCTGGATCGCCTCTATCTCTAAGACCTTCGCGGCCGCCGCCGCGCTGAGGCTGACCGAACTGGGGGTGCTCTCGCTCCATGCCCCACTGACACGCTTCTTTGACGCTGTGCCCCCTGACAAAGCGCCCATTACGCTTCATCAGCTCCTGAGCCACACGGCAGGTCTTGGGCAACATTACGCCGCCGATGGCATCGCCGACCGCGAGGCAGCTATAGCAGCCATCCTCAGTGAACCGCTGCTGAACCCACCAGGTAGTGGATTCAGCTACAGCAATGACGCCTACACCCTGGTTGCAGCGATCATAGAACTCGCCGCCGGAATGCCCTATGAGTGCTATGTCCGCAAAGTCTTCCTGGAGCCTGCCGGCCTTGCGCACACGGGCTTCTGGGGCCTGCCCGAGAGCACCACTGTGGCTGCGATCTTGAACCATCCGGCCCGCCCACCTGCCGTCATGCGCCCCAACTGGGGCTATCGGGGTGCAACCGGGATGTACGCCACTGCGGAGGACCTCCACCGATGGTACCGCACCCTTCAGTCAGACCGCATCCTCAGCGCCGAAAGCTGGCATCTCGTGACTAGAGCGCACACCATCACGTCGGATGGCACTGGCGTCGGCTACGGCTGGTTTACCTCCAGCACGCCACGGGGTGACCTGCGGCTTTGGACTCGGGGCTATGAGGACTTCGGCCATAGCGCGGTATTG
>JAGHDT010000552.1 GCA_021159805.1 Anaerolineae bacterium | reverse complement strand
GTGATCGAGGAAGCGCTGCACTTGCTCACTGGTATGAAGCGGCAGGAGCAGGTGCGTGTACTGCGTGGTAGGCTGCGCTGGGAGGGTGATCCAGACGCCCTTCGGACGGACCGGAACGGCGATGTGGCTGGTTGACGCCTCCAAAAGATGGATGGCGTTGTTTGTGTCGTTAGCTGATGTGGTTCGGAGAAGGCCCTAAAGGCCTTGCCTGGGTCTGCCCAGGTGGGCTTTCGGCGCGCTGCGCACAAGCGGAACTCAGTGCTTGCGCAGCGAGACCTTTGAGCTCTTCTTGTCAACAGACCATTCCGGCAAGAGGAAGAGCTCAAGGGTCTTTTTCGTTGGTGCGCAATGCAGGGGAAGAGGTCCCTCGACAGGCTCGGGATGGCGAATGTGTGCAGGATCGGGGCATGGTGCAGCGCGCAGAAGGGACCAAAACCGTGATCGAGATCAGGCGAAAGGTTTTGGTCCCGCAGAGAGATGCCCTTGGTTATGGCTGCACCGGCCGGCCGGTCTTGGCGGATTGGTAGATGGCGAGGACGGTGCGCAGGATGTCGCGGCTGCGGCTGAGGGGGACGATGGGGTCCGCGCCGTCGAGGACGCAGGCCTCCATTGCCTGGATCTCGCAGAGGTAGGGGTTGATGCCGGGAATGGTGATGGTCTCGGGCTCGCCTTGGCGCGGGGTGAACAGGAGATTGCTGTCCTCGCCGTTCATGCTGGGCTTCCAGGGTTGGGGGAAGCTGATGCTCGCCTCGTCGCCTATGATGATGGTGCCGGCGCGGAAGGGCATGCGGAAGCCGGAGCTGATCTGAGCTACGGGGCCGGCGAACCCTTCGGGTTCGGGGAACTTGAGCTGGGCGATCATGGTGACGTCCACGCCGGTCTCACCGATGATCTGCTGCGCCCACACTTCCTCCGGAAGCCCACCCCCAATGGTGACGGCCATGCTGGTGGGGTAGACGCCGACGTCCCAGAGTGCGCCGCCGGACAGCTCGGGTCTGAGGCGGATGTTCTGCGACTGCTCGGGAGGGAGGTAGAAGCTGAACCAGCTGTCGATGAGTTGCACCCGCCCCAGCTTGCCCTCGCGGATCATCTCCTGGGCCCGCAGGAGCTGCGGGTGGTGGAGATACATAAAGGCCTCGAAGATGGTCACCCCGTTCTCGTTAGCGGCGGCCTCGACCTGATCGAGTTCGGCCAACGTGGGAACGATAGGTTTCTCGCACAGGACGTGTTTGCCCGCCTGGGCGGCCTTGATGGCCCACTCGGCGTGCAGGGAGTTGGGGAGTGAGATGTAGACGGCGTCGATAGCAGGGTCATTGAGCATCGTTTCATAGGCACCGTAGCTCTTGCGGATGCCGTAGTCGAATGCGTAGGATATGGCGCGGCCTGCATTGCGGCTAGCGATGCCGACGAGGTCGCTGCGTGCGGCGTTGTGAATCGGGCCGATCACGGCGCGGTTGATCTTGGCGGTAGAGACGAGGCCCCACCGCAGCCGGCTGGATGGTTCTGTCATATCAGTGTTCTCCTAGTTGATGCTTATGTTTTCCAAGAAGCAGATGTATGTCTTGCCTCCAAGCGCGTTGGTCTCCTGCGCGCGCCAGGGTTTGGAGATGACATCGAGGCGCCCGTCGCCGGTGATGTCCCCGACGATGGTTGCGTGACCGCCGAGGTTGGCATCGAGGATGACGTGTTCTTGCCAGGCGCCGCCGCGACCATCGAGATTCTCCCAGATATACCACCGTGGGGCACCGTCTCCACCGACGGCCTCCATCTCGCAGGTGATGATATCGATATCTCCATCGCCGTCGAGGTCGCCGGTGAAGAGGCTGTGATAGGCGCCCCGGCGGGGTTCTACGTCCGGGTTCCACACGTAGATATCGTGGCGCTGCCAGACATCGCCGCTGCCATCGAGGTTCTCCATCCACCAGATCTTGCCGCCTGGGATCTCGGCATCGGTGAAGACGATGTCGTTCTTGCCGTTGCCGTTCATATCCAGGACGACGTTGTAGGTGGCGTTGAAGGCGAAGTAGGGCTGGAAGTCGGGCGGCGGCGGGGTGTTCGGCCCGATGGCGTGCTCAACCCAGCGGGTGGCGTCGCCATTCACGTTCTCCAGCCAGATATCGGTGCGGACGATGTCGAGATGGCCATTGGAGTTGATATCGCCCACTGAGATTCCCGCGTGGACGGGCGCCCAACTATGATGGACCGGCCAGGGCTCTGCCGGATCCTCGGGTATCTTGTACCAGCGGAGGTCGTTCTGGTCCGACATCGTCAGGATCTCGGCTTTGCCATCGCCGTCGATGTCGGCGGCGACGACGTCGTGCACGCCTTTCAGTTCAGTGTCAAAGACAAGGCGGGTGAAGGGGAGATCAGGGTCTCGGCTGTTGCGATACCAGGCGCCACCGGCCACGAAGTCGACCCAGCCGTCTCCGTCGACATCGAATGCCACCCCGCCCACGTCGGAAGGGGAGTTCCGGCCCAGGAGATGGCGCGTCCATCGGTCCGGCGCGTGATATTTGTACCAGAAGATATCGCCGTACTGCTGCCCGACGACATACTCGAGTCGTCCATCGTTGTCCAGATCGGCCAGTGCCGTCTGGGCGTAATTGTGGTCGGGCAATGTGGTGTCGATCACGTGTTGTTTGAACTTGAAAATCATCTGCTCACCTCCAGAGTCTTGGCTGACACAGTGTTAGTGTACTCAGTTCCTGGATCTTGACAGGTTCGGGGTCAGGGCATACTCTGTGAGCGAATGATGATCAGTGGCCGGAAGGCAGAAGTCAAAAGTCTAGAGTCATGGTCAGGTGGTGGGCATTGGAGATCCACGATTCACTATTCAGGTCTGCGGGGTGGCTGCAGGTGAGTGGTTGAGGCGGGGTTATGCGGTTAAGAGTCTGGAGTCAAAAGTCATGACGACTCAGCATGTGTGCGGATCGGTATCGTGAACGGTATGATCTCTATTGCGGGGTCTATCCAACGCTCAAGGAGCTATTGCATCGACTATAGAATGCCGGGTTGACTCATTCACACACGCTGATCAAACAACGCAGATTCAACACTGTAGACGGAGGCGGCAAGATGAGGTTTTGCACTCGGTTGCGCGGTGCGGTGGTCGGGCTTGCACTATGCGCCGTTGTGGGTGTGTCGAGCTGTCAGGCGACGCCCATAGGAGTTGGCGGTGAGGAGGGTGTCTACCGGCGGGGTCATGCGATCTTCCAGGACCAGAGCTGCGTCAGGACAGATACGTACGAAGTCGTGCCGACCAAGACACCCATAGAGTTCTGCATACGCATCGGACTCAAGTCCGGAACCCTGGGCTGGCAGATCGTCGGCCCTGATGGGCAGAACGCGCAAGGTTCCGGTGATGCGACGAGTGGTAAAGCCTATCACGTCCACACGTGTGTAGGGGTGACGCCTGGCGAGTGGGAATTTGTACTGGATATGACGGAGGCGTCGGGTGAGTACGAGATCGCGTGGTATGAGCCAGGTTCGGCTCCCTCCGCTGCAACACATTTGCCAAGAGTGGTCGACTACCGAGACCATCTATCAGGCCTGGCGAGGTAACAGCGCGATGAGAGTCTTGATCTTGGGGGGCACGGGCACGATCAGCACCGGCATCACCCGCACGCTCGTGGAGCGCGGAGATGATGTGACGCTGTACAACCGTGGCAGGCGGCTGAGCTGGTGGTGCCTGCCTGGGCCATCGCCGCGAGGGGATGGGGCCAGGGATAGGTGTTCGACTCAGGTGTGGCTTGCGCAGGAACTGTGCGAGACAGCTGCAAGAAAGGATTGAACAATGGCTTCTTCTGCCGATGGCGCTTCTTCCGTCTATGAGTTCGAAGCAACCACGATTATGGGTCTGCCGAAACCTATCGGGGATTACCGCGGCAAGCTGCTTCTGATCGTCAATACTGCGAGCAAGTGCGGGTTTACGCCGCAGTATGGCGGCCTGCAGGAGCTCTATGAGACGTATCACGATCGCGGTCTCGAGGTACTGGGATTCCCCTGCAATCAGTTTATGAACCAGGAGCCGGGGTCGAATGAAGAGATCCGGCAGTTCTGCCGGGTGACCTATGGCGTCACGTTCCCTATGTTTGATAAGATCAACGTCAATGGCCCTGACGCACATCTGCTTTTCAGGTACCTTAAGAACCAGGCGCCTGGCGTGCTGGGTGTGAAAGCCATCAAGTGGAATTTCACCAAGTTCCTTGTCGATCGTGAGGGACATGTGGTGGCGCGTTTTGCACCCAGCATAGAGCCGGAGAAGATCCGGCCCAAGATTGAAGCACTGATCTAGCGCCAGGGCCCTTACCTACAGCAATCAAGGAGTGTTTAATCATGCGCATCGTGGAGAAGAAATCCTGTTTTGCTCTGATCGTGGGAACACGCGGCTTCTTCAATGCCGATCTGGCGGTGGGTGTTCGTGCTAAGCTGCTGGATATCATGAATGCTAACGGCTACGACACTGTGATACCACCAAAGGACGCAACCCCAAGCGGTGCGATCGAATCGCGTGCCCACGCCAAGCTGGCTGCGGAGCTCTTCCGAAAGAACGCGGACAAGATCGACGGCATCATCGTTGTGCTGCCTAACTTCGGCGATGAGCTGGGTGTCGTGGAGACAATCCAGATGTCGGGGCTGGACGTTCCTGTTCTCGTCCAGGCGTGTGATGATGAGATTGACAAGCTCTCCGTGAATGAGCGCCGGGACGCTTTCTGCGGCAAGCTGTCGGTCTGCAACAACCTCTATCAATACGGCATCCCGTTCACCAACACGACGTATCATACGTATCCGATTGACAGCCTCGAGTTCGTGGCTGACCTTGACTTCTTCGCCAGGGTCTGCCGCGTCGTGAATGGCCTGCGTCACGCGCGCATCGGTGCGATCGGCGCACGTCCGGCAGCGTTCCAGAC
>JAGHDT010000335.1 GCA_021159805.1 Anaerolineae bacterium | reverse complement strand
CCCCGGCGGCCTACCAGACACTCTGCCCAGCGCGCTACGACGGCTGCCAGCAGTACTGACAGCAGGACCACTGGCGTCCGTGTGGCGACTTCGGCCCGGGCCACACCGTCCTTGAGGAATGGGACAAATGCCTTGACGTACGTTGTGTTGTCTTCTTGCCATCCTGGTAGGGTAGCTATGGGTATGTTGGGGGCACCGACGTAGAACGGCATGGCAAGCCACGCATTCAGCAGAGGAGGATGTCCGCGCAATGGCACGGTCCAGGTTGCGCCCTGCGCGAGATAGGCGTACCCGGTGGCTATGTGCGAGGGCTCATCTGAAGTAAACGATAGCTTGCGGGAAGCGAATGTCAGGCGCCCAAAGAGTATCAAGAGCAACACAACGGTGAGCGCCCGGCTAGGCTTCCTTCTACTTGTCATCGGGACCCTCGAAGTTGAGTGTGGCAAGAGCGATGCTGTCCTGTCCTGGATTCCCTCTGAGAGGCATGCGCTCCACTATGTCCAGCCAGTAAGCACCAACGCGGATCTCACACAGACCGACCGGAGATTCATCGGCAAAAGTCAGGATGTGACTCTGTATGATCGTGTCTCCCGGGTGCCACTGATCGATGGAGAATCCCAGGCCGTCCCCAACCGCAACTGCAGAGCTGTCAAGAGAGACTAAGTGTGCCATCAGGGAGAGTGGTCGGGTTGGCACCTCGGTAACCCGCCAGAATGTATCGAGAGCCACTACCGCGTTCTGTTGCTGTAGAGTGTATCCTGTGAACGTCACGGGTCCATCCAGATCAATTTCCTCTGAGGATGTTTGAGGTAGCGGAGATTCCAGGACTCGATAGAGCGTTTGCGTGCGTGTTCCCTCTGCGTTCCTGAGTATCACCTCGGTGGCACGGTGTCCCTTTGGTTCAAGACCGCTTGGGGTCAGGTAGAGCCCGGGTCCAGCTGTGTAGACTTGCGTCTGATCACAGTTGATATCGATGATGCGAATGGCGGCTGTGGCCAACTGATTCCTGATGGACTCGTGACTGAGTTGTGTGCAGGATACGATCCACTCCGGCTGGGGCTGTTCGGGAACCCTGTAGACAAAGAGTGCGTCCCCAAGGACGGTGTCCGGCTCGTGAGCGCGGAACCAGGCGTAGGTGTTGATGTCCGGTGCGTAGGGTCCCTGCAGCACCGTCGCGCCGATGGCGTAGAGCCCGGGTTCGGGCCGCCACGGGGTGAAGGATACGGCTCGGGGATCTGGTGGCAGGAAGTCTGCGTCTATCCCATAGACCTCGGGGTTCGCCGGGCTGTAGTGGGCGTAGCGGATGTGCTCTTCGCCGTTCGCCGCCATCCACGATGCCAGTTCCCAGAGATTTTGTCCCCAATCGAGGTTAGAGTCCACGAGATAGCGATAGCCCCCGGACGGTCCACCGGCCAGCTCGTTGAAGTAGGTGAGTGGGGCGGGTAGCGTGCGCAGGGTGCCCAGAGCTAGCCAGGCCATCAGCAGAGTGCCGATGGCGCGACGGATCTGTCCCGTGGCCCCGCGCCTAGCGGGTAGCCGCGTCAGGATCTGCGCGGCGCCGATGTAGAGAAAGGGCAGCAAGGGCAGCAGATGGCGGTAGCCGATGTTGACAGAGCTGAAGAGGCTGGCCGCAGCATAGATGACCGGGAAAAGGCCCAGCGTCAGGGCCACGGGCAGTGAGCTCAGCCAGCTCCACGCCGCCGCTGCACTTCTCTGCGCCATAAGCTCCACGCCGGCACCTACACTTCCCATCAGGAGCAGCAGCACCGGCAGTGGCGTCTTGATGAGGAAAGCGACTGGGAAGTACCACCACCAGCCCTCGTTGCTGACCCGACCAAGGGCGAAGGTCGGGTGCCCGAGCGCGTAGTGCTCGTCCAGCGAGCGGTAGATGGTGAACTGGGTGCCCGCCGGCACCCTGAAGGGTACACCCTCGACAGTGGAAAGCTCAAAACCGTATCCGGCCCAGATGACGACGCCCGCGATGGCGACCAATATGAGGAACTGGCCCACACTCAGGACAAGGGCCTGAGGCAATCTTCTGTGGGTCCAAGCTTGCGCAAGGAGAATCAGCCCGACCACGGGGAAGAGCGAGAGGGTCGACACTTTGGCCAATTGGGCCAGGCCGAGCAGCACACCCGTGAGTACAAAGCGCCGCCGGCGCGGCCAGCTATCAGCCGGCTGCGCCGGCGACACCAGCCAGCGGTAGAGCGCGTAGAGCGTCGCGACGCTCAGCGTGACGGCCGCGGCATCCGTGGTGATCAGGCTGCCGTGGGCGATGAGATTCGGGTCGAGCGCAAAGAGGGCCAGCGCGAGGCTGGCTGCCGGCCACCCTCCCATATCGCGGGCCCACCGGAAGACCAGCGCTCCCAGGAGTGTGCTCAGCAACAGAATCGGGACCCGTCCCGCGGTGGCGATGCGTGCCGGGTGCGGATACTGCCAGACGACGGCGTCCGTGATCGCCGAGAGGCTGGCAATCTCCCAGCCGTTGATGGTGGTGGGATCAGGTAGATCCGACTGCAGCAGCAGCGGCAGCGCCGCCAGCACGTTGGCCAAGGGTG
>JAGHDT010000540.1 GCA_021159805.1 Anaerolineae bacterium | reverse complement strand
GCAGCGCACCGTGAGCTGCCGCTGTAGCCAGTGGTAGGCTGAGCAGTGCTGCCAACAACGCGACCTGGAACGAATAGCTGATCTCGCCAGCGGCGGCACTCACCGCTGCAGTCAGCTTCGTCCAGGAGCCAATCTGGGTCACGAGACTGACGGCGGGCACCGCTACGGCTAAGAGCATCACGACCTGTGCCCCGTTGACCAGCGTCCTAAGCCATGCCGGACAGGCGTCCGCGCAGGCGGGTCTTGGCTGGTGTCGGGGTGGATCAAGGGCTGCGGATCGCAGTCGGCTCTGCGAGAAGATGATCGCTGCGGTTGTGGCTGCCAGGAGCGGGATCGCGACCAGCAATGCGCGACCCGGTTGGCCGTGAATTGAGAAGTCCGCGAAGATGTCGAGCGCGAAAACGTTGACCTGGAAGATGGACGGGATGCCATAGTCCACCAAACTCAGGAGGAAGAGCAGCCCTCCGCCAGCCAGCAGCAGCGGCGCAGCCAGCGGGAGGATGATCTTGGTGAGCGCGCGTGTGGACGGTTGCAGCAGATGTGCAGCCTCAGTCAGTTCGTGGGGCACCGAATCCAGGGCGATCAGTGAGAGTCCGGTAGCGAGGGGAGCCAGCCACACGATCTGGACCCATCCGGCAATCCCCCAGCCTGTAGCGGGGAGCGCGCACATTCCCGCAGCCTGCAGCATCATGTTGATCTGCCCAAGCAGCCAGGACCAGGCCATGGCGTGGGTCATTGGCGGCAGGGGAGCCAGCATGACGAAGAGGATGCGCCATCCAGCCCAGCGTGATCCGCGCCGGCGCTGGAGCCACAATGCCATCAGGAAGCCCAATCCCATACCGCCCGCGGCGACACCGGAGGCCAGCCCGATGGTGCGCAGCCAGAGGGTCAGGCGTCGTCCGGTGGGCAGGATCAAGGCTGGCCAATCTGCCAGGGGGAGACCTGCCGGGTCCACGAGGGCGATACATGGCCCCAGGACCACCAAGCCATAGAGTATGGCCGGCAGCCACCGTAGTTTCAATGGGTGGGTGTCCATAGGATGTCTTCTGTTGACCCCGCGTCGCTGGCTACCGCACAAAGAGGTCGGTCATATCGGTCTTCGCGGACACCATCTGCGCGACCACCTCCGCCAGCGGCACATCCATGGCGCGTATGGCTGTGCCCCGCAGGCAGTCCGCTGTGATCTCTGCTGGTCCCAATGCAACGTGGCTCCAGCCCGAGTCGATCAAAGCTTGGGCTACTGCCGGGCTGAGCAGATAGTCGATGAGCTGCCGTCCGGCTTCCGGGTTCGGGCTGCCGGCGATCAAAGCTACGGTATTGGGGATGACCAGCGTGCCCATCTGGCCCGGGCCTTGATCCGGCACGATGATGCGCACCGGATCGCCGCGATCCACCGCGCTGCAGGCATCATCGGTGTCGGTGAGCCCGAAAGCGAGGCGCCCGTCGGCCACCATATCGCGCACCACCGAGTTGCCGTCCACGATGCGGATGGAGCGATCGGCGAGCGCTTCGAAATAGGCGCGTCCCTCAACCGGTCCCCAGTGTGCGTAAAGCGCTGCTGCCTGTGTCGCCGTGGTGCCGAAGAGCGGGGTGGCGATGCCCAGCTGCTCGCTCGGCCACGCGGGGTTGAGGAAGTCTTGGATCGAGCTCGGCATGATATCCTCAGGCACCAGCTCTGTGTTGACCAAGATCACGCGGGCGCGTCCGGCAAACCCGGTCCAATAACCATCGGGATCACGGTAGGCGGTGGGACTCGTGGCGGCGTTGGGGGAGCGGTATGGTGCCAGCACTCCCTGTTCTTTGAGCACGATCGTTTGGGCAAACTCGCCGTTCCAGAAGACGTCTGCTTGTGGATTTGTCTTCTCAGCGATGAGCCGGTTGACCAGTCCCGTGGTCTTCGCTGCCTCCACGTCGTAGACCGCGTGCACCTCGATGCCGGTTTCCTCTTCAAAGCGCTCCAATACGGGCTCGGAGAAGAGCTGATCCACAGAAGTGTAGATCACGACGGCCTCGCCACGCGGACGGCAGGCAGCCAGCAGGAGTGCGGTGATGAGGAGGGCGGCGGGGGCCCAGGCCCCCCGCCGCATCTTTGTTTTCCAATGCAAGGAGCTGTGATCGCTTTCGCAGGCTACGGGCTCAGAGTGTAGGTCAGTCCTTCGTCCGTAACGTAGACATCGTATTGAGTGTCCAGAATGGCACCATCGCAGTCCTCGGCCTGCATATCGACCGTCTCTCCCACAGGTAGGTAGAAGGTCGCGGAAACGCCGGGCTCGATCGTGTCGGTGTCCCCCAGCCAATCCTCGCCCCAGTCATCACTTGTCGACGGGCTGATGTAGAGATAGCAGATGGCGACATTGAGATTGTTAACTACATCGAGAGAGGTTTCGCCACTGGTGGAACCCGTGTTGTTGTTGCCGCCGCTATAGGGCGTCAACGTCGGGGTCGCGGAGGGAAGGAGGCCCGGTACAATGGCAATGCCGGCAACAACGACCCCGCCGCAGAGAGCCAAGACGACAACCACGATGATGGCGATCAAGCAGCCGCTGATCTTCTTTTTGGGTGGCTGTGCCGCCGCCGGCTGTCCATAGACGGGCGGTGCCTGGCTATAGGGCGGCTGAATGACCGGTGGCTGCTGCGGTTGGCCCTGCCCGTAGCTCGCGGTGGCTGGCTGTTGGTAGGAT
>JAGHDT010000276.1 GCA_021159805.1 Anaerolineae bacterium | reverse complement strand
GGCTTCAACAAAGGATCCGTGTGCGCATCCCCAGCAATCTTGCTGGGGAACCGAGTGTAAAGCAAAGCGCGCCAGTAACCAACACGCATCTTGCGCTTCAGGTAGACATTCAGTTTGTCGGGATGAACATGCCACACCCAAGCATCAGGAGCGAATACCATATGATACCCCTTCTTGGCCAACCGGAAGGAGAGATCCACATCCTCGTTTGCGGGAAATGGATAGGCTGTATCGAATCCACCCTCCTTATCCAACACAGAACGTCGATAGGCGGCAGCGTAGGTGTCAATGAAGTCAATCTCAGGAAGCGCTGCCATACGCTCGTACCGAATCTCGAATTCGAGCTGAACTAGACGAGCGATCAAGAGGTGCTGGTCTGTTCTGTAGGTGCCTTTTACCCCTATCACCTCCGGATCGGAAAACGGCACCACCAACCGTGCTATCCATTCCAGACTGGGCCTGCAGTCAGCATCTGTGAAAAGCACGATATCAGCCCGGGCACGCGCCAGGCCTGCATTTCGCGCAGCAGCAGCGCCACCATGGCTAATCGTCAATACAGTGTCGGCACCACTCGATTCAGCCACGGCCCGTGTGCCATCCGCAGACGAATCGTCAACGACGATTATCTCATATACCGCACGGGAGACCGATTGTGTGTTCAACGCCTGCAAGCAGTCACCGATCCGGTCTGCCTCCTGATACGCCGGAACAACAACAGAGTACAGCAGAGGATGATCATTCCTGGACAATAGACCTACTCCCTCCCGATTCGCCCCAGCCAGCCGAGCAACCCCGGCGATGCAGTGATCACGGAAAGTAGTGCAGCGGCAATCAGCGCAGGTGCCAAGACCACCAAGTGCAGCACCACACCGATGGCCAGTGCGGCGCTAGCATCCACGCCAAATTGCGTCAGGCTTACCACCGCAATGCCCTCGAACACACCGATACGCCCGGGTGTCGGCACAACGGCCCCGCCGAGCATCAGCGTCGCCTCAAGAAACAGGGCTGCCGGCCAGGATTGCACGCCAAACGCCCGCATCACCGCCCAATTGGCCAGGGCTCCAAAGACCCAGGTTCCGAAGGTCCAGAGGCCGGCGTTCGCCGAGGTCTGCGGCTGCCGCGCAGCATCCAGTGCAGAGACCACCCCCTCAAGCTGAGGCAGCAGCACGCGACCGGCCTTGCCAGGCAGACGCTGCAGCAACGTGGCGGCCCATCGCAACAAGGGCCGCTGCCAATAGAGCCCCAGGTAAAGCGCGCCAATGCCAATCGCCACGGTCAGTATCATAGCCCAGGTGGACTGGGAGAACCAGACAGGCAGGGGCCAAGCCAACAGCAGGATCACCCCGGCAACACAGAGCGCCAGGAGATCCCAGACCTTCTCCAGGACAATCGTGCCGATAGCTTGGGACGCTCCTACCATCTCGCGTTGGCTTACCCAGACTGCACGGGCAACATCACCACTGCGGGCGACCGGGAGTCCGGTGTTGACCACCTGCCCGATCAGTATCGCAGTCACTGCCGACATCAAACCGACCTTGTCTTGATAGAGCAAGGCCTGCCACCGCAGACCCCGCGTGACGAAAGTCCCGAGAATGGCGACCACACCCAAAATCACCCAGCCATATTCGGCCGACAGAAGTGTCGCCACGGTGGCTTGCCAGTTCAGGCCGCGGACCAGGAGCCACACAGATAGCCCCAGAACGGTCAAGCCGATGACCCAACGCAGGATCTGGGCACCAGATCCCCGGCCGCCAGTTCCCAACTCACTCTCAGTCATGTCAGTCCTTCACCATCGCCAGCCACGCGTGGCCTAAAGCGGTCCACCGGTTGGCTTCGCTGTCGAGAATGTCACCCGTGGGATAGTCAGGGAACTCCATGCTAAACCAACACCACCGCTGGACAAGCCGTCCCCCGTCATTGGGGTCACCCAGTACTGGGTCGGTTGCCGTCAGGAAGTAGCGCCAGGTCTCCCGCAGGAAGGTCTCCACCACATCCGGCGGAAATCCGTAGTCAGCCGGCATCGGGATCCCGAACTCGGAGATCAACAGCGGCTGCCCACGATAACCGCGATCAACCATCCAGCTTCGGAATCGCACAATCTGCGACTTGAACATGGCGAGATTGGCGGAGTCATCAATGCCATACAACACGCCGGTGTTCTCTGACAGGCCGGGCGGAATATCCACGCCCCACGAGTTGCGCTCCTCGCGCAGCATATAGTTGTGGATGTGCCACGCGTCGGACGGGAGCGTCTCGCCAAAAGCGTTCTGATACTCCTGAAGCACTCGATCCAGGTATTTGAGTCGCAGTTCGGTCGGCTCCGAAATACCGCCGGCTGCGACCACGGCTGAGGGATCTCCGGCCTTGATCGCCTGATACGCCTCGCGGTACAGACGCGCATAGACATCCGGCGTGACATTATCCTGCCACCGAACATCCGGTTCATTGGAGATCAGCCAGGTCGATCCAGGGCGTGCCACCGCGATAGCTGTGATTGTCCCAGCATCGAGAGAAAGCCGCCCGCCGCCCATGCGTACGGTCTGGGCATAGTCCACCGCGCCACCATACGCGACAGAAAATCGGGCATCCCAATCCATCACCCACCCGGCTTGGAGAGCTCGCAGGGTATCGGGGTTGCCCTGCCACGTCGGCAGCGAAACGCCCAGACGGAACCGCTCCCCCGCAGGCACGGTGAACGCGCCGGAACCGGACGGCACCGGATCAGCAGAAGGCACAGCCGAGGTCGGCGTCGGCGTCACGGTGCCTGTTTCGGACGATGCGGTAGGCGTGGCTGCAAGGGTCACCGTGTCAGAAAGGGTCCCTGTCTCCGTCAATGTCAGAGCCGCGGCCAACCAGCGCGCCGCGACCGACGCCGACCATCACAGTGACCGCGGCTCTGACATTGACGGAGACAGGGACCCTCTCTGACACGGTGACCCTTGCAGCCACGCCTACCGCATCGTCTGAAACAGGCACCGTGACGCCGACGCCGACCTCGGCTGTGCCTTCTGCTGATC
>JAGHDT010000232.1 GCA_021159805.1 Anaerolineae bacterium | reverse complement strand
GCCCACGCGCCGCCCAACGACCTCGCGCACCGTATCGAAGAGCAGATCGCCAATCTGAGCGACGCTGCCGCCCAGCACGACGAGCTCCGGATGAAGCACGACCACGACGTTGGCAACCCCAATGCCGAGATACTCCCCAGCCCGCACAAGCGCCTCGCGAACATCCACATCGCCCATCTCGGCCGCCTGCGCCATCTCCTTGGGCGACACACGTCCGGGCTCACCCTCAACGAGCGTGTACAGACGCGGCGCCCGACCGCACGCCAGCAGCCAGACACCTTGAGCCGTGATCGCAGGCCCGCTGGCCAGCGTCTCCAGACACCCGGTATTGCCGCAGCCGCAGCGCGGCCCATTCGGCAGGATCGTCTGATGGCCCAGCTCACCCGCTGCTCCCAGGGGGCCCAGCCTGAGCCGGCCATCGACCACCACGCCGCCGCCGATGCCGGTTCCCAGCGTGAAGAACGCCATCGTTGAGACGCCCCGTCCCTGGCCGAAGGTCAGTTCTCCCAACGTCGCCATCCGCGCATCGTTGAGCAAATAAACAGGACGACCACCGATGAGGGGAGAGAGCGTGTCGCGGACCGGCACATCGCGCCACTGCGTCGGCAGGTTCGGCAAGAAGCGCACCACCCCGCGCCCCAGATCGGCCAGCCCCGGCACCCCCATACCGACAGCCGCAGGCTTACGGCCAACGGAGCGCGCCAGGCCATTCACCAGGCCGGCAATGCGCTCGAGGACGGCCGCCGGCCCGTCCTGGGAATTCGTGGGGATGGTCTGTTCGGCTACAATCTCACCATCGGCTGTACCGAAGGCACAGGCCACCTTGGTGCCGCCCAGATCAACACTGGCATAGATCCCCGCATTTCCTGGTTCACCCATTTGATCTCACAACCTCCACATCTGTCGAACACCCATCATGCTTGGTGATCGTGCTCACCAGGGGTCTCATGATACGCTCACACAGTCATTATAGGAGCGGATCGCATCGCCACAACTTTGGGGGCCCGTCGAGTGCATTCCAGGATGCTGCCAAACACTGGACGCAAGCTCCTGCGGCAGCACGATGCTCACGTAAACAGACACGTGCTCCATCGACCGGACGATGGAGCACGCACAACGTGCAGATCCGCAAGGGCGCCCCACGCAGACTCGGCAGCGCTATTCACTCCCCCCAGGGATACGCGTACGTCGGGGGATTCACGTAGCGATCCATCTTCACACGAAGACGCGCCTGGGACCACGGGCCGAGGGCCACCTGCATCAGGCGGTTCTTCACCGGCGCGCTCGGCGAATCGGGCACATCAACAGGTTGCACTTCGAGGAATCGGTGCTCGCCGAAGCCTCCCGCCTGCACCACAACTTCACGCCCCTCAAGAGGGTTCGTGTTGACAAGCGTGAGCACGATGCCCTCAGGCGTGATGGCCTCCACCAACGCAGCCACATCCTCCGGCAGCCCAGGACGTCCGCACGCTGGGTCGAAATAGCGCACGCTCGCGTGTAGCAGTCCACCGTGATAGACTGCCGCCGGCGTGCCCATCGCCATCTGTATCAACCCCTCCGGCACGACCGGGTTGAGATCCTGCCAATGATGGACGTCCCACGTCTCGATCTGATCCCAGTCATCGTTCTCAATCTTGTCGAGTCGCTGCTGCATACAGGTAGTGGTGTCATCGAGCACTTGATCGGGGAAGTCCGGGTTCTCACCCAGCATGTAGCCGAACCAGCGCTCGGGCCAGAAATGCCCCGACTTGCCGAAATGTGCCGGCGCGCTATACCACTCACTGCGATTCGGGAATCGCTCCTCCAGCCTTGCCAGGTCTGCCGGATCACGGCTGATGAAATAGAGGTGAGCGTAGTGCCGGGCCTGCGGCCTGCGATAGTCAAACCAACCACCGTCACCGTGACGGAAGGGCACCTTGATCACGCCGTCCTCTTCGCGTCGCAACGACCACTGCAGATCGCCCTGTGAGCGATGGAGATCGAGCCACGAAGGATCGCCGGTGAGCAGCGTCGCGTTCTGGCCCGCGATCAACGTCGATTCCAGGATGATCCAGGCCCCGTGAGGCCAGCGCCAGCCGTAGTAGCCGCCCCACCATTTGCCGTTCATCCGCTCACCGATGACGCCGTTCGGACCGACATTGTCGGGCATAATGCCGTTATTGCGTTCCGTGCGCTCTCGCCAGGCGCCCAGGTAATCAAGCACCCACTGTTTGTACTTCTCCTCGCCGCCGTACATATAGGCGCTCGTGACGAGGCTGGTGGCGTTGAGGTTCAATGGCACATCGCCCGGCACCATACGCTCGTTCATCAGCTTTAGGATCTTGGCGAACGTCTCATCGTCGTTCCAGTCCAACTTGGCGAAGGGATCGGAGTTCTCGAGTCCCGGTACGTCCTCGTAGGGCGTCAGATAGTTGGCCAGGACCGAGCGGTGCGTTACCCAATCCTCGGCCGACATCTCGAACCTGGGTCCGCGGCTGCCGTTGATCGGCGAGCGGATCATCTTCAGGGCAGGATCCCAGTTCGCAGCATCGGGATCCTCGCCGATATACATCCCGGCAAATCGCTGCGCCCGGGTACGATCCACGTGATGAGTGGGATCGGCCATACCCAGGTAGTAGATGTAGGTCGAGCTCTCCCCGTGATGCATCCAGTCATAGTAAGCGTCGTACTCACGCCACACCTGACCATAGCCGGTGAACTGCCAGGTCACCGCGTTCCACTCCTGCCGCGCCATCTGGTGGACGTGTTCGCCGCCGCCCAGAAGGTAGAAGAGCGGAAAGCTGACGAAACTCTCGTACCCATCGTCAGAGCCATCCATCCCCGGCCACGTGTCACGCCAGATCAGCGTGCCGTCAGGTCGCGTGTAACGCTCGACAAAAGCGGTCGCTGCCTTATCCATCAACCCTATCAGATAACGCTGCTTAACGGCCCAATCCGGCGGTCTAGAGCGCCCCCGGGCCTCGATCGTCACCCATCCCTGTACGTTGTCTTCAGACATAGCACCTCCACACGTCGAGTATCCTGGGACCGCCGCACCCCAGTGCGGCACCTTTCTTGACGGGAATGGAATAACGGAATGATACTCGTTCTCACCGCAAATGACACTCAATGCATCACTTCGATCAGATTGCTGTAATCATCCGTCCAGAGGCGTAGGTCCGGATCAGCGGCCTCCTGCAGATCGGGATACGAAGTCTGCGACACTTCAGACAGGACATCGGCGTCGCGGGCCATCAACACCCACCGGGAAGGAAAGCTCGATACGCCGTCGCCCATGTCCTCAACGATGATGCCGGTCAGGCCGGCATCATCCGCCAATCCAGCAACCACCGGCTTGAGATTCAGATACATCGTACTGATGTTCATCGCCAGGATGCCGTCAGGCGCCAGATGCGCCAGATATACGTCGAATGCCTCGCGCGTCAACAGATGCACAGGTGGCGAGTCTCCACTGAAGACGTCAACCGCCAGCAAATCATAGGCCATACCACCATCCTGATCCAGCTCCCGCTCAAGTGACAACCGGGCATCGCCTACCACGATCTCGACATCGGCAGCACACTCCGCCAGGTAACTGAAATAACCGGCCTCACCTTCCGCATAGGCGATCACCTGCGGATCGATCTCGTAGAAGCGCATCACGTCCCCGGGCTCGCCGTAGGCGGCCAGCGTGCCGATACCCAACCCCAGCACACCGATCCTCCGGGGCCCTGCAGCGTCCCGCAGGGAGGTAGCCGCCATACCAACGCCGCTCGTGGGCCCGAAGTAACTGGTGGGGACATCGCGCTGCGCCGGATCGACATACTGAACGCCGTGGATGGTCGTCCCGTGCACCAGCCGGTAAGCCTCAGCTCCCGGCGAATCGCCCAACATCATCGTCTGAACGCGCAGCGCGCCGTAGAAGTTGCGGGAAGCAGCCAGGGTGGCCTGGTAGAAGGCGATGACGGAGGATCGCACGATCCCCCCGGCGTAGACCGTCGCCGCGACCCCCAGGATAATCATCCAGAAGTTCCGGTAAAGCTTCTTCTGCGGGAGAGAAGGCCTCTCAAGGTAGAGCGCGATCCCTGTGAAACCCCAACACGCCATCACGCCAATGGGCAGCTCCCAGTAACTGACGAAAACGGCAGGAGCAACCAGGTTGACCAACACGCCACCCAGCGCGCCCCCAAAGGACACAGCCAGGTAAAAAACCGTGAGATCAGACACTCGCGGACGCAACCGTACCAGCTCACTATGACAGACCATACTCGCCGCAAAGACAACCAGAGAGTGGATGCCCAACTGGAGCAGGATCGGCAGGTTGTTGCCAACCAGGAGCACATTGCGAAAGGGCGGCATCGCCACCAACAATAGAACCAGATACCAGCGAGAGGTCCCTCCGGCACCGGAAAATGCGATGACGAAGGTCAACAGGTAGAGGACCAACGGCACAATCCAGAGCAGCGGCACCGCAGCAACGTTCTGCGTCATCTGATTCGTGGCGCCCAGGAGAATCACGGAACTGATCGCCGGAAACGCCACCCACAGCACCGGCCGCCACCAGGCCAGCCTTCCCGGGCCCGCCGCTACCGCGGGGAGTGCATCAACGCTGTGGTTCTGATACCGACCCCCCTGGGATCGCCGCACCCCAGTGCGGCTCCCCAGTGTCGTCCATGCAATCGCCGCAAGAGCAACCGCGAAAACCACATACCCCAATGACCACACCCCGGCCTGCCCCGTCACCGGAAGCACGCGCTGGAGCACGAAGGGATAGCCCAATAGCGCCACAATGGACCCGACGTTCGAGAGCGCATAGAGGGGATATGGAGAGCGCTCAGGGAACCGTTCGGCGAACCACGTCTGCAGCAGCGGGCTCGTCGTGGACAGCACAAAGTAGGGCAACCCCACACTGACAAGCAGGGTCACCAAGATGCGCAGCAGCGGTGACGCGTTGGTCGCAGGGGCCCAATTGTCGCCCGGCGTGATGGGCGTCCCCCATACCGTCAGGTTGAGGGCCATCAAGGCCAGCGACAGAACCAGCAGCGCCCCGTGCACCCACACCTGGCGTCGGCGAGACAGCCGGCGGACCACCAGGTGGCTATAGAGGTATCCAGCCAGGAGCAGGAGCTGGAAGAAAAGCATCGATGTGGACCAGACCGCCGACGTCCCGCCAAACCACGGCAGGATATACCGGCTGATAAGCGGCTGAACCAGGAAGAGCAGCAGAGCACTAACCAGGATCGTAGCAGCGTACAGAAACATCAGGCGTCCCTCTTTGGCAATGATTGCGCCACAAGAACGACGCCATCACATAGAATAGAAGCACGTGAAAGCAGCGTACCCGCGCACGCCCGCGCCATGATACCTGGCTCCTGCATTCTCGTCCAGTTAGCACCCGAGATTGGGCGCATTACCCATCCCTACAGCCGGGTATATACTGTGGCCACAGGTTGTCAACCACCCATCACAAGGAGGATCCCTATGGATAACGTCCGTTTTGGCATCGTCGGTGTCGGCGGCATGGGCAGTGGGCACGCGAGCACTCTGCCTCACATTCCCGAGGCCGAGCTCACCGCGGTCTGTGACATCTCACCCGAAGCTCTTGCTGCAGCCACCGAGGCATACGGCGTCCCGGGCTTCGATAACCACATCGATCTCCTGGATAGCGGGCTCGTCGATGCGATCATCGTCGCCACCCCGCACTACTTCCACCCCCCTATCGCCGTCGATGCGATGGAACGCGGCATCCACGTCATCAGCGAGAAACCGATGGCTGTGACCGTCGCCGGTGCTGAGGCTATGATCAAAACCGCGGAACGCACCGGTGTTGTCTTCTCAGTCATGTTCCAACTGCGAGCGCTGCCTGTAAACCAGGCCGCGAAACGCCTTATCGAGGAGGGCCGTCTCGGCAAGATCTACCGGACGCTCTTGACGGACTGTCACTTCCGCAGCCAGGCCTACTACAACTCCGCCGGTTGGCGGGCGACGTGGAAGGGCGAAGGCGGTGGCGTACTGCTCAACCAGGCACCGCACGGCATGGACATCTTCACATGGCTTGCAGGAATGCCCTCGCGCGTCATCGCCAACGTCAGTACCCGCCAACACGTGATCGAGGTCGAGGACGAAGCCTCTGCGCTCCTGGAGTATGAGAACGGCGCCATCGGTTACTTCCTGGAGACCGTCAACGAGTACCCCACCGGTATACGCATCGAACTCTGCGGCGAACTGGGCAAACTCGTCCTTGAGGGCGGCCAATTGCATTTTTGGGAGGTCAAGCCCGGCGTGCGCGCCGCCTCCGACGAAACCACGGAGATGTGGGGCAGACCGGAGGCCGAAGAGGTCGAGATCGAGTTGGAGGAGCGCCAAACCGGCCACGCCGCCATCATCCGCAACGTCGTGTGCGCCATCCTCCACCAGGAGCCCTTGATCTCACCCGGGCCCGAGGCCATCCGCAGCCTGGAGCTGGCCAACGCCATTCTGCTCTCAGGGCACAAGAACAAGCCCGTGACCCTTCCTGTGGATCGAGCAGAGTACAACGCGTTCATCGAGGCCAAGAAGGCGACCTCCAAAGACAAGGATGTCGAAGACCAGCGGATCACCGATCCCCAGCACCTGACCTAGACACAGCCTCACGTCGTGTCCCCCGGCAGACGTCGGGGGACACGGCTATGCAGGTCAGCGTCGCCACGCGCTGGCGCACGCAGACCGGGTCATCCGCGCAGGCCTGGGAGAAGCGCACACCCTCAGCCGCCAGCTGATTGAGATGCGCCGTCATCGCCCGATGGCGTGTGCCGACCTCACGACCGGCTACCTGGCATCCGAAGCAATCGCCAGGCTGCTGACCGGCGGTGATTGGCACCACGTTCGGCAGCCGATCAGGCCTCGTGTGTATCTTTGGGGTTCACAAGGAAGAGGTCCGGTTGGAGCACAATAGAACGACAGGCACCACCAATCTCAACATCAATCCTGACGACCTCCCCGTCCAGCCGCACCTCAACCCCAGCGGGGACAGAGCCTGGAGAAAGCAACGTGGCCAGCGTGGTATCTTGACGATCACTTCCCTCGGTGCACCACCGCAATACCGTCGCCGAGGCCGCTGTCGGCGTGGTGGGCGCCGTTGTAGCTGACACGAGTAGCGCAGGTACGGTGGCTGCATACGCCACGGTCAACACACTCTCCCCACCCCTCAGCACCGCACTACAGTCAGATGGTGTGACGTCCGCGAAGGTGTGCATACGGGATTCGATGCGCCCCGGGTGGGGCAGCATCGCCCGATCGATGATGAGGAGAGCGTGCTCATCGAGCAGCAGGAAAAGCCTACCACAGAAGAGCGCAGCGGGGCCGTCACGCATCACACTCATGGCCGACGTCGCCTCGAGACGAAGGCCTTCTGCGCCTGGTAGTTGCACGATGTCGGTGCTATCCAGAGCGCTGCCCGAGGCGATACCCACCCCATTGATGAGGATCGTGTTCTTCGAGGCCGGCGTGATCTCGAAGAGTTCTTCTCGTCGTGGGGAGAAGGTCGTATCGAGATATTCATCCGGGCTCAGGTTGCTGATCAGCTTCTCGTTCCCCACCACGCAGTGAAAGCTCAGCAGATCGCGGTGACCGTGAGGGACGTCGGTGGTGCCTCCGCGCACGGTCACGTAGAGCGCTGACTCCGCGTCCGCATCTTTGAGAATCCCCCAATCGAGTCCACGATAGAGCCGCACCTCACTACCGGCATCCGGCTCCGGCGCAGCCAGCTGCTCACCTGGATGAAGCACCAGCCATTCTGCAGCATGCGGCCAACCACCTGTCACGATGCCCTGCT
>JAGHDT010000569.1 GCA_021159805.1 Anaerolineae bacterium | reverse complement strand
CGGGGTTAGAGAGAGACTCCCCGCCAATCTTGATGATCACGCGTTTATAGAGCGACTGAATCACGATCCTCCCTTACTTTGAGAAAAAGCCTGGGGGTTAACCCCCCAGGCTCTCACCTAATTGGAAACGAGAGAATCGTCGAATGACGATATTCTCGCCGATCTTCGTGATCTGTGTCTTCAGAAGCTCCTCGATCGTGAAATCCTCATCGCGAATGAAGTCCTGCTCAAGCAGACAGACCTGCTGGTAGAATTTTGTCATCCGGCCTTCGATGATGCGGTCGACGATCTTCTCGGGCTTGCCCTCTTCCAGGGCCTGGGCACGATAAACGCTCCGCTCGTGCTCCAGCACGCTCTCAGGAACATCACCACGGCTGACGTATTCAGGTGACATCGCGGCGATCTGCATCGCGACATCGCTCACAAAGCCCTTGAATTCATCGGTCCGCGCCACAAAGTCCGTTTCGCAGTTGACCTCGACCAACACACCGATGCGCCCACCACCATGGATATAGGCGTAGACAAGACCCTCGTTGGCAGCGCGGTCCATACGTTTGGCAGCCTTCGCCATACCCTTCTCGCGCAGATAATCGACGGCTTTGTCAAAATCCCCATCACTTTCCTGAAGTGCTTTGCGGCAGTCCAGAATACCTGCGGCCGTCGCCTCCCGCAGTTCCTTAACCATAGCGGCAGTTACTGTCATACCTCATCCTCCACCGTGTCTTCGTCGCTATCTTCGCTATCTTCGCTATCTTCGTAATCGTAGTCTTCGCCATCGTCGGCCGCAACATCAGTCGCAACATCAGTCGCAACATCAGTCGCAACATCGGCCGTACCCTCGGCCGAATCCGCGTCATCATCCTCGAACTGGATGCGGCGCAGACGAGCCAGAGTCTCAGCACTCAGGTACTTCTCGTCCTCAGCAAAGATCTCTTCCGCTTCCGGAGCCATCTCCTTGCGTAGCGCCAGCCCCTCCAGCACAGCATCAGCCATTTTCGAGGTCATCAGACGGATGGCACGGATGGCATCGTCGTTGGCCGGAATGACATAGTCGATCCGATCAGGATCGCAGTTCGTGTCCACGACAGCAATGATGGGGATTCCCAATCGATCCGCCTCTAGAATTGCGGTCTCCTCTTTCTTCACATCAATAATGAAGACGGCCCCAGGAACACTCTCCATATCCCTGATACCGCCCAACCGAATATTCAGCTTCTCGATCTCGCGATCGCGCATCAAGGACTCTTTCTTTGTAAGCAAGTCAAACTCGCCGGCTTCCCGGCGCGCCTCAAGATCCTTGAGATGGTCGATCCGCTCCTTGATGGTCCGCCAGTTGGTCAGCGTTCCACCCAGCCAACGTTGGTTGACATAGGGCATATTGCACCGCATAGCCTCCTGCCGAATGGTTTCCTGTGCCTGACGCTTGGTGCCTATGAACATCACCTTGTTGCCCTGCGCCACGATATCCCGTACAAGCGCATACGTTAACTCAAGTGCCTTTACCGTTTGCTGAAGATCGATAATGTGAACCCCGTTCCGTTCCGTATAGATGTACCGGGCCATCTTGGGATTCCAACGTCGTGTCCGATGCCCAAAGTGGACACCGGTCTCCAGCAACTGCTTCATCGATACAATCGCCATGCTACTCAACCTCCTGGATTGGTTTTGGTCCTCCGCAGTGTTCTTCCTGATTAGGGACCAGCGTCCGCTGGCACCCCCCGCACAGTCCCACCACGTGTGTTCTGGGCGAAATTGCCTGACGCACCATTCTACCACAGAAGCCTGCTCCGACAAATGGACCAAAGTCTGGCAGTTCTCTGGGAGTCTGGTAAGATGTTGGCCATCGTACAGTCTGCAGGTACCGATCCCGGTCACCTACCCGCAGAGATCATCGCGTAATCAAACTACTATTCTCAAGTCTGGAGTAGATGATGGGACCGAACACGCCGCTCCTCCCCGAAGCTATGATACCGTACACCTGGCTCTGGGGTTACTTTGTCCCCATTGGGTTCCTGATGCTCGTATGGGGGGGACTAGCGCCCCGCCGAGCGCGCCGGCTGACGCCGGTTGCAGCCACTGCAGTGGCCCTGGCGGTCATCGGCTACTGGGCCGTCGGTTTCGCACTGCATATGGGAGGCGCGTACCCTGTCACGCAGAATGCATCCCTGGAGGCGCTCAGAGCGATGCTCTCTCTGGTGCCGGACAACCCCGGATGGGGCGTTGTCGGACTAGCGGGTTTCTTTCTCTCAGGTGACGATATCACACCAGCGATCATCAGTCTCTTTCTGGCTTACCTTCCGCTTGTCGTCACCGCCGTGGTTCTGGTCACCGTCGCGCTGGCGCAGACACGCCGCTGGATCATGATTTTGACCGGCACGCTGACCGGCTCGGTGATCGTGCCGGTGGCTGCCTGCTGGATGTGGGGCAGCGGATGGCTGTCGCAGCTCGGTGCGACCTTGGGGTTGGGCAGCGGATTCGTAGACTTCGGAGGTAGTGCGCTGG
>JAGHDT010000362.1 GCA_021159805.1 Anaerolineae bacterium | reverse complement strand
GTCTTCTTGGCGTCCGCCTTTGGGCTCGTCTTCTCAACGTACCTGACGTTCCTGGAGCCCTTTGTCATCGGTGCGACGTGTGCGTGGTGTCTCACGTCTGCCGTGTCTATGGCCCTGATCGCGCTCTTGAGTGCCGGTCCGGGATGGGCCGCATTGAAGTGTGTAGGCCACGACCTGGGTTTGGTGAAGAGCTAGGCCTGCGGTTCCCGAAGATCACGGTTCAATGCGTGCACAGTGTGCCAGGTAGACGCGCCTAACCGTTCCGGTTAGGCGCGTCTTGTTGGTGATGTCGCGTCAGGTTGCTCAGGCACGAGCGCAAGCGGTACCCAGGGTCACCTCAGCCACTGCGAGGCTGACGGCGGCCTCAACGGCGGCGTAAAGTGCGTCAAAGTCCCCCGGGAGACACTCAACGGGCAGGAGGTGCAGGGAACTGCGCCCGGGGCGGAGAATTCCCGCTACGAAGCCGCGTGGGTCCTCGCTCAACGGCACGATGACGGTCGCCGCCTTGGCGTTGAGCTGCGCTTCCGGTGCCTCTTTGCTGATGGCTGCCGGCTGTGTTCGCCTTTGTTTTTCATTCCACCACAGCTGATAAGGCCAAGGAGTGTATCTCGATCTCACCCAGCGGCACCATATCGTGGTCAAAGCGTCCCGGCGCGCCGGTCGCGGGCACGCGACTGCCATCGGCCGGGTTATACAACCCGGCCCAGAGGGGATAGGTCCCGGGCGCCAAGTCCTCGGGAAGGTGGAGCGTGTGCTGATCGGGGATGTAGTCCCCATCGGCCCACGCTGTTGTGGGGAACCAGCCGTTGCGGGGCTGGCTGTCGTCCTGTGCCAGTGGGGCGTCAGCACCGGGTGTCCAGATGTGGATGAAAGCGATGTAGTCCACGTCTGCGGTGGCCATCGCACGCCAGTGGAGGGTGATCGTGATGTCGCTGCCCGCATTGGCTTCTGCCGGTGCGTCGGCAAACAGAAGATGGGCCAGGATAGGGCCTTCACCGAAGAGTGCCAGCGCGTCGCTCGGCACGAAGTCTTTGCTCGTCATCTCCGGGGGCACCGTCAAGGGTGCCACGTCGACAGAGCCGACGAGGGGAGGCTCCACGGGCCGTCCATTGGGAGCCTGCGCCGTCAGCCTGGTGCCACTGTCAGCGTCAAATAGCCCGACTTCCAGCTCGTAGCGAACCGGCGTCTCGGCCCACTCTGCGACGGCCATAGTGAAGGTGTCGCAGAAGGCGGTCCCTGGTGCCCAGAGCGAGGTCGGGTAGCGACCCAGCCCAGGATAGGTGTGGCGCTCCGCCGGGCGCGCAGCCTCCGGCCCAATGAGATGCGCAAAGACGGTCAGATCTTGCGCAGTGGGTGCCAGCGATTCCCAACACGCGGTAACGGTCACCTCATCACCGGGGGCAACCCGGACCGGGGCAGCTTCAGCGCAGAGCAGCCTGGCCCAGTTGGCGTACCGGAGATCGACGGGGTTTGTGCAGGTGTCGAGAATGGTGTTCGGGGCCTGCAAACGCGGCGGCATAAAGGTGGCCAGTATCCGTCCTCCCGGGGCCAGTGTGGTCAGGACAACGCCGGCAGTGATCAGCCCGGTCTGATAGCGCCGTCCTATACGCGGGCGCCAGAGGCCAATCTGGCGGACGCCGAGCGCCAGCAGCAGCGCCCAGGCCCCGATCGCGGGGAAGAGCAGGCGCCCGTGAGGCGCCTCAACCTGCTGCATCCAACGCAGCAACGCCAGAGCTATGCCGGTGAACCAGCAGGTGGCCATCGCCGCGGGGATCGTCCACGTGTCTCCGCCGGGACCCGCAGTCAGTAGCTCCCTCAGCCCCCCGGCGTGTTTGAGCGCCCTCAACCAGGCGTGGAGTGTGGCGGAGACGCCCACAGCCAGCAGTGGCAAGGTGATCGTCCATAGGGCGACGTAGACCCAGTTCGGCCACGTGACGTGCCCCCAGCCGTAGGCAGCCCAGAACGAGCGCAGCACGAGCGGCGTCTCGGGGATCAGCTCGACGAGTGTAGCCGGTTCGGCCCGCGCCCACAACGTCTCCGTGTGGCTGACCAACCCCAATAGGGTGCCGTACAGAGTCGCGTTGCGCAGATACCACCATCCGCCGATGGCTGCCGTAATGCCCAGCTGGGCCGCCAAGCGCGCCAGCGCGCGGGGCCAGGAAGCTCGTGACACGCGCCCCTTCCGGTGCCACAGGGTGCCTGCCAGTAGGCAGACAGCCAACATGGGTGCGACCAGCAACGTGCTGGTCTTGGTGAGCATCGCCAGGCCGCCGATGAACCCGGCATACAGGGTCCGGCGCGGGGTAGACCCGCGGTTGACGATGCGGGCCCCCAGCCAGAGGGCAGTGGTGGCGACGGCGGCGGCGGCGCTGTCGTTGCTGACAACGCTGGCGAGAAAGACGAACTGTGGTTGGAAGGCGACGAGAGCCGCCGTGACCAGCGCCAGCTGGCGGGAGCGGAATGCCTCGTAGCCGAACCCCCAGGCCGCGATCACGGTCAGGAGGCCGAAGACCCACGAAGTGAGTCGCGTGGCGTGGAGAGTCAGCGCTGCCCCCCGCCAGGGCAGCGCTTCGTCCCGAGTGTGGATCAGCATATTCTTGTTGTCCGGCATATTTCCCGGGGACTGGTAGCCGAAGCCCGGATTGGACCACATTAGATCCTGAAGGTCCTGGTCGTCGAAGGGCATGCTGATCAGCGCCGCGACAAGATAGTAGAGCGGCGGCTGTGCGGCTTCCTGGTAGGCGCCGCTGAGGTCCTCGTCCAGCGGCGGTAGCCCATGGCCCTCTGCGATCCAGCGCACGTAGGCATAGTGCCAGACCTCGTCCGGCGCCTCGAAAATGGGCGTGGCAGCCGTGTGCAGCGCGACCAGCAGCGTGAAAGCCAGGCATAGCGCGATCAGTGGGTGAGCGACTGTGAGAGGGGCTTGATCACGCTCTTGCATCCCTCAGTTCTCCTCGGCCCAGACCACAGCTGCGTTGTTGAGAACGGGTGCGCCGTCCTGTGTCGCGGTCAGCCGTTCTCCGCTGGCGGGTAGGTAGAGGCCGATGGCGATCTGGGCGGGGCGCGTCTCCGGGTCCAGTGTGATGGTGTGGGTGCCGGAAATACGATCCCCGGGTTCCCAGAGATGCGTTGGGAAGGCGCCCTGCCGTGGTGGGCCATCCCCGGTGCCAAGCAGTTGTCCGTTGCCGTCGTAGGCGTGGACGAAGGTGACGAAATCGGCGTCGATCACGGCTACACTCTTCCACAGCACTGTGACTACCCAGTTGCCGTCCGCGTCGCGGGTGGCGGCCGCCGCCTGCAGCACAATCGCGGGCCGCCAAGCGCCGGCGACGGTGAATGACACCGGTGCCGCGAGCTGGTTCTCCTCCAATGAGGCCGGTTGCCCGTCCGGAACCCGCAAGAGCGTCAGCGTGAGGCTGCTGGACGCGTCCTGCCCATCCACGGTCACCGGCACGCG
>JAGHDT010000020.1 GCA_021159805.1 Anaerolineae bacterium | reverse complement strand
TCTCCGACGAGCTGCATAAGCCAATCAGGCGCCCCCTCAGACTCGTCAAGATCAAACGGCATCTCCTGGATAGTCAGCTCCTGCAGCCAGTCAGGAGATTCCTCTTCCGCCTCCCCCTCCAGAAGTTCAGGTTCCTGGATAGGCTCCTGATAAGGCAGCGAATCGTCCAATTCACCGAAGACCTCACCCGCCGCCAGGCCAAGATCTTCTGGGACCTCAGGCGCAACCTCAGCACCGAGATCCGCCATCCAGCCAAGCCCGTCGGCATCTTCTTCATCGGGTGCACCAAGCTCTCTGAGCCAATCGGGGATATCGATCTGAGATTCCAGACCGGCGGTGATATCCACCAGCCGCATCTCGGACTCCGTCATCTCCGGCGGCGCCTCGGATATGCCAGCGGTGATAGAGGCGGCCCCCAACCGCTTGAACCAGGCACTTTCCTGATCGACCTCGACAGCGTCAGGGTCGTAGACGAGGCGATCTAAATTGACGGCCTGTGGCTCCAGGAGGGATTCAGACCCAAACAACGCCTCAGCCATTGTGTTTTCCGGATCCACCTCGTGGGCACGCTGCAGATACACCCTCCCCTCCTCTTGCCCGCCGTTGACCCACAGCGTTCCGAGAAGCAGATTCGCCTTACAGTTGTACGGCATCTTGTCCAGGATCTCCTGGCATATGTCAGAGGCCTGGACAATCTGTTCATTACGCCAATAGGCCTCCGCCAGCGCGGTCATCAGGTCAGGACGGGCCGGCTCCTCATCCAACAATGCTCGCAGTTGGGTCACGGCGCGCCCGCTGCGATTACCCCGAATGTAGAGTCGAGCGAGACCTGCCGGCGTCCGCGGTATGTAATCCGGCTCAAGACCGTCGTGCTGTCCGTACATCCGGCAGAGTTCATCACTGATATCATTGTTTCCGGGGTCCAACTCCAGAGCCCGAAGCAAGTTCCAGATTGATGCATCCAGATTATTGGAACGTTCGTGCGCCAAACCAAGACCTATGCGCGCCATCAAGTGCTCAGGATTGGCACTCAATGCGCGGCGGAACATATCGGCAGCAAGTCCGGGGAGATCGACCTCAAGCATAGTCTCCCCCAAGAGATAATACGCTCCTACGTAGCGAGGGTACTGGCCCAGAATACACCGAACATGAGCAAGAGCCTCAAGGTATCGAGCCTGCTCGATGAGCTGGTCAATCTCGTTCTCATACGCTTGCAGAGAGATCTCAGGCACAATGTCCTCCTATGGAGAATACGCTCGAAGCCTATCAAGTCATTGGTTTTGCACCTACATTATGCTATGCTTCATAGCAAAAGTCAAAATATCGTTGGTGAACGACGTTGCATCCCACACGCAGGAGTGGTATCAAGACGTGTCTCGAACCAATTTCTACACTGTGGATCTACCGGAGTTGTCAAAGGCGCTGCAATCCTGGGGGGAGCCCTATGAACAAGCCCGTGTCCTGGCGCGAGATATCTGGCGCCAGGCGTACTTGGCGTCAGCGACGGACTTCGCAGAGATGACGGGAATTCCCCCAGGGCTGCGGCAGCGGTTGGCCGGCGCCTTTACACTGACGCGCCCTGTCGAGTTAGCGCAGAGCACAAGCCGGGATGGGAGCACCCGGAAGGATCTGTTGGCGCTGGAGGATGGCGCCCAGATCGAGACGGTCTTGCTGCGCTATCGTGACCGCTACACCGTCTGCGTCTCCACACAAGTCGGATGTGCCTGTGGCTGCAGCTTCTGCGCCACAGGGCGAATGGGGTTTGTTAGGCAACTCCATTGCAGCGAGATTGTGGCCCAGGTGCTGCACTTCCAACGGTGGCTGGCCCCCCAGGATAAAACCGTGTCCAACGTCGTCTTTATGGGGATGGGTGAACCTCTGCTTAACCGGGAGCAGACGCTGGAGGCCGTTCAACGCCTGACGGATCCCCGAGGGCTCAGCCTGGCGCCCGGCCGGATCACCCTGAGCACAGCGGGTATTGCGCCGGGGATCGAGTACCTGGCCGATGTGCACCACCGTTGGCCTATCAAACTGGCCATCTCGCTACACGCAGCCACCAACGATCTGCGCACTAAGTTGATGCCCATCAACAAGACGTTTCCCCTGGAGCGTCTGTGGGAGGCAGTTCGCGTCTCCACGGAGAAGACGCGGCGGCGGGTCCTGTTCGAATGGCTCATGATCGCCGGTGTCAACGACACGCAGGAGCAGGCACTGGCCCTGGTGACCTGGCTGCAGGAGCTGCCATCCCACGTCAACCTCATCCGGCTCGATCCGACGTCAGCCTATGATGGAGCGCCCTCCACCAGCGAAGCCACGGAAGCCTTCTCCGCCATCTTGGATCAACACCACGTCCCGCACACGATGCGACAGCGGCGCGGAGCAGGTATCAATGCCGGCTGTGGTCAGCTCTACGCACGCCAGCGACCGTGATTCTGCGACGGCCCGGGCGGGGTCTGAACGCACGTGTGCCTGTTTCGGAATGGGCAAGGAGCACTCCGATGGCCTATCAATGGTCGCTTTCAAGGCATTTGCCCCCATTCTGTAACACGCCCGTGGACGCGTGCGCTTGTCACTCAACTCACATTAGAGTATCATAGAATCTAGACATCTTGACGTCGCACAACATGCAGCCATATCATGTGCTATCTTCGTTGGGTTCGTTGATGGTTCGTAAAGCCTGAGGGATAACGATGCGTACCCTAAGCAAGACACAGAAGATCACCCTGCTCGTACTTGCATTCCTAGATGTTGCCGTCATCGGTGGGATGATCGCCATCGTGATCACATCGATGCGCACCCCGGCACAGGCGCCGCCAGCACCGACGGCAGCTGTAACCGCCGACGTGCTAGCTGCAACGTGGACGCCCACACCGACGTTAACACCACGCCCCACCCTCTTGGCACGTCTGACCAATACTGCCACGCCCACGACGACGCCCGTACCCACGGCCACGCCTACGTCGACGCCGACCCCGCTGCCCCCTGCCGAGATCCACCTGAACGGGGCAGATTTCGATTTCATCATGCCGAACCGTATTCCCGGATGGGAATGGGACGCCTATGTGAACTACGGACCGGACTCCGAATACGACTCAGGGAATTCCTACGCGGAGCCGGTCTTTACTATCGCTGACGATCCCCAGCGGCAGATTGACGGGGCAACGCTGAAGGTAGAGACCATCCGCTGGCTCAAGTTCCGGACCTGGGTCCACCAGACGGTGACCGTCACGGCAGGAAGCCGTGCCTATTTCCAGATCAAGGCGAAAGCCTATTCCTCCCTGGATGGGCTGATCGTCAGGGCCGGGATCGATCCCACCGGCGCCGAGAACTGCTACAATGCCAGGTGGGGAAAAGAGATGCGGATCAACCAGGATAGCGGCACAGTGAAACTCTCTTCACCGAACGTCATCGTGGGGCCTTATCAAGATCCAACCATAGCGGATGAGACTGAAAAAGAAAACGAAGAAGCTGCGCTCGGGCGCGCGACTCTCTGTTTCTATGCCGAGCCCACGTTCCCCCACGTCAATAACGCAGCGTTCTTCGATCAAG
>JAGHDT010000514.1 GCA_021159805.1 Anaerolineae bacterium | reverse complement strand
GAGCAGAACCGGTCCTGTATTTTCGTGCTACATGGTGTGCGTATGCAACGCAGCGTCTACTTCTGCGAACCGTGTTGGTTCAAGTTAGGTTTTCGGACCCCGTCGAGTAAGTGCAGGATTGCCAGCACGGGATGATGCAGCAGCATACGCGGACCGGCGTACCGCATCACAATCCTGATCTGCTGCCTTCGTGCAGGCGTGTAGCAGTGGATGGGACAGTGCGCACACGTCGGTTTGCCCGCCTGGAATGGACACTTGCTCAGGCGGAACAGGGTGTAGTCGAGCAGATCCTGGCAATCTGCGCACAGTTGGCCTCGGGGGCCAGCGTCATGGTGCCCGCGGGCCAAGTGGTGCCCGTGGCAATAGAGTCCAACCATGGCCGTGAGTGTCTTGGCTTCACGCTTCAGCCTTGGGTTTTCTGCTCTCATCTGTGCCGGGCTCGCTGATCGCTTCTTGAGCCTGCGCTGGGCCTACTGCACCGCGATCGTGTGCTTGGTGAGCGTCATCTTGCGCGTCCATGGCAGCCAGATCTCAGTTGTGAGCAGGGCCACGCCAGCCAGAAGCAGCGCCAGCCCCACGATCATCAGGGGGGTGCGGATGCTACTGATCCAGGGCTCCACATGTGTCTGCGCGACCCACGACGGCGCGGTTGACGTCATGATGCCGCAGATTGCGAAGGCTGCGCCCCCCGCCGTCTGGGTCGGTTCACCCTTCAGAGAGTGATCGAACATCATCTTGCGCCAGATTGATGGAATGTGGAAGATCAAGAAGACGAGCAGCGTGAAGAGCGTTACAGCGAAGCGGACATTGGCAGGAGCTGAAGAGCCGCGGACCGCCTGAGAGACCGCGGTCTGGATACCGGAGGTGACCGCCCCCGCGATGAGGACGATCAAGGCGTTGCGGTAGGCCTTGTCGCCGCCGCGGACCAATGAGACCATAACCGGGATGCCCCAGATGCCGGCGGTGATACTGAGAACGACGAGGATCTGGTAGAGGGGCTTGAAGGGGATCAAACCCTCCATGCCGTCGTAGTTCTCGGCGCCTAGCGCGACGCATGTGGTGCCGATACCACCCACCAACGTGAAGAAAACGGTCAGACCCATGGAGATCAGTGCCAGAATACGTCCGAGCTTCGAGGGGTGCTGCTTTTCTGTCATGCGAATGCCTCCTTGGGTGATGAGGATAGCCAGCCTAGGCTCCGGCGATGAGCACGATCATCGACCCGAGCATATAGAGCGATGCCAGTTTGTAGAGCCAGGAGTTTAGCTTCGGGGTGGGGCGCAGCGTGGCGAAGAGCGTGAATCCGAACAAGACGCCGCCCAGGCTTCTGGCAACCCACATCAGCGCAGCGTTGAGATCCAACGCATACATGGCCCAGAGCATCGCCACAACGGCCCCGCCGGTGGAGAGCCCGATGATGATCCGCGTGACTCGAACACCGTAGCGATTGGGGAAGACCGGCACGTCGGCTGCTTGGTAGTCGTCGGCGTACTTGATGCTGAAGGTCATGATGTGCGTGGGGATCCACAGCAATACCGACAGGGCCAGCCACAGCCCGATGCCGTCGATGCGCCCGGTCGCTAGCGCGCGACCGGCCAGCACCGGTATGCCCCCGGCGATGCCACCCCACGCGATCGACCACGCTGTGCGTCGTTTGAGCCAACAGGTGTAGACCAGGACGTCGACGAGCACGCCGACGAAGACGATCAGACCATAGAGTGGGGACAGCAGGGACGCCCACAAGGTACCCAGAGCCACCATACCTACCCCCAGGACCAGCCCCTCGGCCGGCGTCACGATGCCGGAGGGCAGGGGGCGATTCTTTGTGCGGGCCATCATCCCGTCGATATCACGATCCACCACCATGTTGAGCACCGTGCTGCCGCCCACGGTCAAGAAGAGAGTGCCCAGGAGCGAGAGGATTTCAGGCCATGTTGGTTGTGCTGGTCGCCCGCTCAGGTATCCGGCCAATCCGGTGATCAGCAGCAGGCCGGTCTGGAGGTCTTTGACCAGTACCCAATAAGCCTTCAACTTTCGGGGTAGCGCACGTGAGCTACTGCGAACGGTCTCAGCTGTCGATGAAATCGTCTGATCGGTCATAGTCTCCCTAGGAGTCTCGGGCGCAGCGGAACCCTACGCTGGGACTGATGTGCTCCGGCCCCGCGTTGTTGTGGGACCAGATGCGTAGATCGTACGCATAGTTGGTGTGGCTTCCACCGCGAAGGCTGCGGTTATGAGTCCCTTCGTGGACATCGCCAGTCCATTCCCAGACATTGCCGGCCATATCGTAGACGCCATAGGGGCTTGAGGCGTCGATCGTTGCGTAGCCGTCATAGGTTGTGCCGTTGTAGAAGCCCACAGGCGTGGTCTTGCTGGTGGTCTCGAAGGGGTCGTGGCTGTTGGAGAAGTTGGCGTACGCTTCCTCGATCTCGTTGCCCCACGGGAAGGGTCGGCCATCGCTCCCGCGGGCGGCCTTCTCCCATTCTGCATCGCTCGGCAGCCGCCCATCGTAGGCCTGACAGTAGCCCCACGCGCCGAACCAGGAGACCATTGTCATCGGATGATTCCCATAGCCTGGCAAGACGGTGAATGTTGTGCCGTCGAAGCTCAAACGGGATGCAGCATCCGCCACCGGCGTCAGCTCCCAGTCGCCTGCGGCGATCTCCATCTCGTGCCTGTGCCCCCCGAAAGCATCCCCGGGGTAAAACCCGGTGACGGCATTGCCGTCGATGGTGATCTCGCCGGCTGCGAGTGCCGTGTTCAGAAAGTCAGCATACTGGGCGTTTGTGACGTTGGTGATCATAATCTCGTAATCGTAGGCGATCTGTGCCTCGTGGTCAAACTGGCCTTCGAGGTATTCGCCCGCCGGGATCACAGCCCAACCGGCTGGGTCCACGCCGGGATCGATGAGCGGTATCGCGGCAGCATCCGGTGTAGCTGTTCCGCAGGCCGTGAGAACAGACAAGAACAAGATGAGGATGAGCGTGAGCGTGAGGGGTCTCATAGGATGTCCTCCTGGGTTTGGGCTGCGTTGGCCTCTTCTTGCCAGCGCCCTTTGTTCTTGAAGAGATCAAACAGGCGCCACCCCATCAGGATGCCCAATGTAGTCAGTATTGTGCCCAATCCGATATCGAGCAAAAGGGTGGCAGTGTTGACCAGAGAGGTCTCTGTATACTCTGTGACGAAGAGCCGCCGGGAGGAGTAGGCGCTCGCAGCGGCAAATGCGAGATCTGAGGCCACGATGATGACCCATCCGAAGATCTGGCGCACGCGTCCTCTGAGTCCCGCCATATCGGCGTAGAGGAGGAGGATAATGGTGGCGATGATGCCGGAGAGCACGTGCCAGTGTCCGGTGAGGATCGAGCGTTCCTGGCGCAGCGACCACACGCGAAAGATGTCCTCTAGCTTGGCCGCCATAAAGAGCCCCGGGAAGGAGACTACGAAGTTCATGAACACCATCTGCCATAGGGCTCCGAATTTGAGCGGGTCGCGGAGCAAAGCACGCACTTTCTGCGCAACCGTGGCTTTCCGGATGCCCTGTGCGGCAAGATTGCTGCGGATGAGGTTGTCGAAGCCGGCGATGACTAACAAAAGCGCGCCAACCAGCACGATGGTTGAGCCTACGTAGATGATGGTGTGGGCCTGGGGCTCGATCGGTACCACCGACCACGCGCCCAGAGAGGTGACGGCGGTGCCCACAATGAAGAGCGGCATAGACCACTTGTGCAATGCTCCTTTGAAGTCCAACCAGCGGCCAACCAACAAAGTCAGCGCAACGCCGATCAGCGTGAGCATAATGTGGAGGTGCCCGATGATGGCGAGCTGGAGCGGGGCCTTGAACGGCTCACGGACGACGTTTTCGGCCAGGAACGTCTCCTGACCGTTGCCATAGAATGAGCCGGTCACGCCGCCGAAGAGGGCGGACCCCAGAGTCGCCACTGCCATGACGAAGAAGGCGGCGCGTTCGAGATCCACCTTGCCCCAGTGGGCACGTTCCGGGCTCTTGACCGCATAGCTCTTGCTCCACGGCCACAGCGCAATGGCTAACTGCGTGCCGGCGAAGAAGGTCAGCGTGAGCCCCACTATGAACAGCCCGTGCGCGATCCAACTATGGCCGAAGTAGCCGAACATCAGCCCGAAGATCAGTGTGAGCAAATAGCCGACCGTGATCGTGCCGTTGATGCGTGTCTGCTCCTCCGTCTTCATCGAGACCGTGCCGGTAATCAGGTAGGTCTCGATGGCGACGACGGCGATGGCGATCGTGTGGTAGAGGAGGACGATACGCCCTTCGCGTTCCGCCTCCACCAGGCGTAAGCCGAAGTTCTGGACGACGAAGCTGGTGACGCCCCATTCGTGCATCGGGCCGGACAACGTACCCATGAAGGCTGTGGTCAGTGCGATCAGGGCGATGGCGACGAGAACCAGTCCCTTGGTGGCAGTGAAGAGGTAGGTGAGTCTCTTGGTCAAAAACTGCATAGTGCCTCCTGGTGCGATATGAGATGGTGGCCGCCACGGGCGAGCAACTGTGGCGTTGCTGGGGTGGCCCTATGATCAGGTTATCAAAGGACGACGCCCGCGTCATTGACTTTTGTCAATTCGGACAAGACCCTTATGTGCTGTCGAGCACCAGGTACGAAAGGAAATGCCAAATGAAGTCAAGTTGTCTCCGGAGGTGCGCTCTTGTGGAGGGGAGGGTGCCCTTTGGCGTAGTACCGCACCTGCCCCGAAGTGACGATAGCTTGCAGACTCATCTGTTGCAGAGATTGGTAGCAGGGCACGCTGCCCAGCATCTCGGCCAGGTCTGCCCGATTGTACCACGCATTCATAATTGATCTACGGCTCTTTCACCAGTGCTGACTACAGAAATGCCCCAATAATGTCCCGGGTGTTTCTCTTCGCATGGCACTTCCTTTGAGTAACACATGTTGCTTCGAATGTAATATGTGTTACAATGGACACGCGGTGTGATTAGAAGGTCAGCGCAATGGACTATATTGTATTCTCTTACTCATTATCTGCGAAGTCATCAAGCCCCAGGGTAGCCACGTGGCGGCAGCTACAGCGTCTTGGCGCGATTTCGGTTGCAGGTGGGGTCTATCTCCTGCCGGCAACCGATGAGTGCGAAGAAGCCTTTCAGTGGTTGGCCCAGAAGGTGCGCCACGCTGATGGGGAAGCGCTGGTTATGCGCGTCGTGAACTTTGGTGACGTGACCGAGCAGCAGATCGTGGCGCTGTTCAATCAGGCCAGGCGCGAGAACTATGCGACCGTCGATGCCCAAGTCGATACACTGGAGGGGGCCCTTCGGCAGCATACGGAGGATCTGGAGGGCTTCCGCGATGAGATCAGCAGGCTGCAGCAGGCACAGGCAGTTGTAGCACGCATCGACTACTTCGGTTGTCCTGAAGGCGTTCTCTTAGTGTCACGGCTGGAGCGCATACGGGCAAGCTTCTTCCCGGATGGATCTGCCGCTGCTGAGATACCCCGCGCAAGTCCGGAAGCCTATGCGGGCAAGGTCTGGGTGACACGCCCGCATCCTCACGTCGATCGTCTGGCCTGCATCTGGCTTATCCGCCGCTTCATCGACCCTGGAGCCGTCGTCCGCTATGCACTTCAGGCTGGGCCGGATGAGATCTCGTTTGACGTGGAGGAGAGCCAGTTTGGCCACCAGGGCGATCTGTGCACATTTGAGGTGATGGTCGCTGCGTTTGGCCTTGATCAACCGGGCATGCGTGCGCTCGCCGAGATTGTCCACGAGATCGACCTGCGGGAAGGTCGCTTTACGCGCCCCGAGGTCGGAGGTATCGACACGTTGCTCCGCGGCTGGCAGCTGAGCGGCATCGACGACGCCGATATGGAGGCGCGGGGAATAGCGCTGTTTGAGGGGATGCACGCTGCGCTGTCAGTCATATCTCAATCGCCGGGGCGAGAAAGGACCTAGCGTATCACGATGACACCACAATCGGCCATAATTGACGTCTCCCACGTCAGCAAAACCTACCGGGGCGTGTCGATTGACCGCAAGGAGTCGGGTATCGGGCTGTGGATCAAGAGCGCATTCAGGCTCACGTCGAATCGGGCGCGAACAGTCCGTGCGCTCGATGACGTCTCGTTTCAGATCGAGGCGGGCGAGATCTTCGGCATATATGGTGCTAACGGTGCGGGCAAGACCACGCTTATCAAGATCCTGAGCGGCCTGTTGCTGCCCGAATCGGGATCTGAGCGGGTCAATGGGTGCACCGGGATAGACGAGATCAAGGACCAGATCAGCTACATCTCCACCAATGGTTGGATGGGGCTGGAGTGGCAGTTGACTGTCTACGAGAACTTGATGTTGTACGGCCATATCTTCGGGATACCGACGTCGGAGTTACGCCGGCGCTGCGATAGCGTGCTGGGCCTCTTCGGCATGGTTGCGGGGAAGGATAAGCACATCTCAGAGCTCTCCGCTGGGATGCGACAGAAAGTGACTCTGATGCGCGGCTTCCTGCTGGACCGGCCTATTCTGTATCTGGATGAACCCACTGTGAGCCTTGACGTTCAGTCCTCGGCGGCGCTCAGGCAGATACTGGTGGATGCTGCGCGGCGCGACGGCAAGACGGTCATCGTGACAAGCCACAATCCGGTGGATCTGAGCATTTGCCGGCGGATTATGCTGCTATACGCCGGGCACGTGATCGCCCTGGGCTGCGAGGCAGAGTTGGCAAGCCCGCTCCAGGGGATCAAAGCGCTGCGCCTTACCTGCGCGAATCACCAGAGCGGAGATGGCGCGGCTGACCTGGTTGGTGGGCTACTCCAGCTTGACGTCGTGAGGGATGTCCAGGTGAGTGAGGGTAACGGCAGGGAGAACACGTGGCGTGTCGACTTGCTTGTGCACCGTGACGGCCACGCTGCCAGCGAGATCATTGATTGGTTCATCGCCCGGGATATGCCGATTGTCAGAATGCGAAGTGCACCGCTAACGCTTCAGGAACTCTATGCGTACCATGTGGATAGGACTACAGTCTCAGGAGGCCTGGCATGATGCAACAACTGAGGCGTGAGTGGGCCTCGCTGATGGTCTTCTCCAAGCGCGAGTACATCATCTGGTCCTCTTACCGCGTGAACGCCTGGATGTGGTTCCTTGACGTGCTCTTCAATACGACGATTGTGTTCATGCTCAGCCTGCTAACGCGAGATAGCACCCTCGACTTCGCTCCCTACGGGAACAACTACGTTACCTTCGTCGTCCTGGGATTCTGTGTTCACTATATCTCCTGGACCAATCTGGGGGATCCTTTCAGGCGCGTGGCCCGCATCTACTGGGGCGGGACGATGGACCTGTATCTGCTGAGCCCACTCTCCTATCTGACCCCCTTTATGGGTATTATGTTCCGGTCTGTTATCGATGACTATCCCCGCGTGATTCTGTCGCTGCTCTTCGGCGGTATCTTCTTCGGTGCGGCGTACAGCGTGAATCAACTGCCGTTGGGTTTGCTCTTTCTTGCGCTGATTCTTCTCTCCACGCTGGGCATCGGTATGATCAGCGCCAGTTCATTCTACCTGCTGAACTTCAAGCAGAACACGGAACCCGTACGCTTCCTGCTGCAGGATGTCATCGTCGCACTCGCCGCGGGCATCTACTATCCCATCACGGTGCTTCCCGAATCGCTGCAGATTCTGGGCGGTTTCATCCCGCATACCTATGCGCTGGATGCCTTGCGCCGGCTGATTGTGCCGGGCGGGGATTTTACGACGAAGGCCCTGCCGCTACAGCACTGGTTGCCTTTCGCGCCGATTACAACGGACATCGTCGCGCTTACCGCGATGACGTTGGTTGTGCTTCCGCTGGGGGTATGGATGTATGTGAGCGGCATTGAGAAGGCGCGCCGGAAAGGAACCCTGACACGATGGCAGTAGAACCGGTGATTGCTTTACAGCAGCTCGTCAAGACCTTTCAGATCCGGGACTCATTGTTCCGGTCGCATCCGCTCAATGCAGTTGACAATGTTGACCTGGATGTCCATACGGGCGAGGTCCTGGGGCTGCTCGGGAGAAACGGCGCTGGTAAGACGACGTTGATCAAGATGATGGCCGGCCTCTTGCGGCCCGACGGCGGAACGGGCCGAGTGCTGGGCTATGACGTCTACCGGGACCACAAGAAGATCCGTGCTTCCGTCAGCCTGGTTGCACCGACGGCGGACGTAGGCACCGATAACAATCTCACGGTGCGCCAGAATCTGGAATTCTGGGCTGTGGTCTATGACCTGGACCGGCAGCTCAGGGATCAGCGCATCGATGAGCTGCTGACCTTTCTTAATCTTAAGTCCTATGAGGACCATTGGCCGATCAGTATCTCGGCCGGTATGCGGCAGCGACTGGCAATTGCTCGGTCATTGTTGGTTCACAACCCGATTCTCTTTCTCGATGAACCGACGGTGAAGCTGGATGCCGCAGGGGCGCATGCTGTGCGTGAGTTCATCCGGAAGATCAACCGCGAGTTCGGCATCACGATCATCCTGACGACGCATTTCATCTTCGAGGCTGAGCGACTCTGCGACCGGGTCGCGATCATGGACGAAGGCAAGATCATGAGCTGTGACTCCGTTGCCAACCTGCGGCGACATCTGCAGCGGTATGATTCGTCCGTGATTCAGTGTGGCGAGGTTCCCGAGTCTCTGCGGCGCGAGGCCATCAGGCACTTGGGTGCGCTGCCCCAGGTCGCGTCTTGCTCATTTCAGGGGGAGCGCGCTGAGGCTGCTCAGTTCGAGATATCCGCCGATCCCCTTGAGAGTGTGCTTTTCGACGCCCTGAAAACACTCAGAGCGCACGACATCGACATCCACGCCGTCGATACCAATCAGCCGAGCCTTGAGGACATCTTCCTTGACACCGTCAACTCGAAGGGGGCTTCATGAACCGCTTCCTCCGCGCGAGCCTATCTTTTGCCTGGTTGGAGTTGAAGGCGCTCCGTTTCTACCCTGTGAACGGCGCGCTGCAAGTGGTCCGGTCCTTCGTCAGCGTGGGTATCTGGTTCTTTGTATCGTTGTTTCTGAAGGAATTTGCCGCGCCTGATCTGGCGGAGTACGGCGGAGACTTCGTCGCTTACATGGTGATCGGCGTGCTCTTTTTCCAGAACGCGAGTTCAATACTCGCACTGCCACAGCAGAGCTTGACGACGGCCTATTGGGACAAGCGGCTCGAGGTTTACCATTCGCGCCGACATGGCATCTGGGCTTTCATTGTCGGCCGTCTTATCTGGTTGTTCGTCTATGACAGTGTCATTTTGGTCGCTGTGCTGGCCGTCGGACTTCTGGGAGCGGGTGTCAAACTCAGTCCGGATATGCCTCTACTTCCTGCGGTGAGTTTCTATGTGGTCTTCGTGCTCACCTCGTTCGGCATCGGTCTGATTGGGGCCAGCAATTTCGTTTTTCTTGAGATCAAGCAAGGCCGCGAGCCGGTCACGTGGCTTGTGGATGTCCTGGTGCGGATCTTCTCCGGTGTGTACTATCCGCTGACGATTATCCCGGTCTCGCTGCGCTGGATTACCTGGTGCTTACCTCACACCTATGCCTTGCGCGGCATCCGTCTGGTGATGATCAACGGTATGGGCTTTGGCAGCTGGGACACGCTCAGTATGTTTCTTGTGCTACTGGCATTCTGCACCGTGGCGCTCGCCGCCGGCGTCTGGTTGCTCAACAAGGGACTACATCAGGCTGAGTCTGCCAACGGCATGGGCATCGTAGGGTAAGACGAGGCCGGGAGACCGATACGCTCCGAGGTCTTCTGTCAGGCTCCAAGCACCGGCAGGCGCAGTCGATGCCGGCTTTGTCATAACAGAAGGGCTCAAAGCTGAGGCTGCTGTACTGTAGCAGCTTGAAAAGCTTTGAGCCCGAGATGCTCTTGCAGTTTCTTGTGCCGACTCAGTGCGTACCCACAGGTTTATCTAGTGGCCTGCACCTCCATCTCCTCCCACCGTCTGATCAGGCCGGTCAGTTCTGCTTCGCTCTCTCTGTACTCGGTGTTCAGATCTCGTATCTGTCCCCACTCGCCGATTTCCGTCGCCGCGACGAGCGCTTGGGCCAGATCGGTCACTTTGGCTTCCTGTTCATCGATTTCGGCGAGTAGACACTCCAGCTCGGCCCGATGGTTCATTTCAGCGCGCTGCGCCTGGCGTTGTGCTCTGTGTTGAGGTACTGTCTCCTTGGATTCTTTCCGGACCTCGGTCGCCGCCAGCCGTTCCCTCTGCCGCGCAGCCACATAGTCGGTGTAGTTGCCCCGAGTGATATGCAGCTGCCCCTCGCGCAGTTCCCAGACCTGCGTTGCCAACCGGTCGACCAAATACCGGTCGTGCGAGACCATTAGAATCGTGCCCGGGAAGGCCTTCAGCGCATCCTCCAGGATTTCCTGGCCCAGGATATCGAGATGGTTCGTAGGCTCATCCAGCAACAGCAAGTTGACCGGATGCAGCGCCAGCACGGCCAGCGCGAAACGTCCCCGCTCGCCACCACTCAGTGCCTTCATCTGTTTGAAGACGTCGTCACCGCGGAATAGATAGCGCGCCAGAAGATCGCGTGCCGCCCCGAGGCCCATATGCTGGTGTGTCAGCAGTTCAGCTATCACGGTCTGCTCGGGATCCAGGATCGCGTAGGCTTGGGCGAAGTGCCGGATCTCCAGATTTGCACCCAGCCTGAGTTTGCCGGACAATGTGGGCATCTGGTCCAGAAGCGTTTTGAGGAATGTTGATTTGCCGGTGCCGTTGCTGCCGATGAGCGCGGCGCATTCACCACGGCGCAGCACCAGCTCGTCGATGTGGAAAAGTGACGTCTCCGGATAGCCGATCTCGACTTCGTTGGCGCGCAGCACCAGGTTGCCACCTCGCTGCCCGGTGCGCAGGCGCAGCTTGAACCGGGCGGCGCCTGGGTTCGGGGCGCTCAGCCCCTTGATGGCGGACTCGACCTGAGAGACGTTCCAGTTGGTCTTGGCCATCTGGGGGTTGCTGCGCATAAACTCACTCCATTTTTGGTTCAGGGCCTCTGTGCCGCCGAGTTGTACGGCCTGGACCTCGCGCGTCAGCCGCTTGAGCAGCCCCTTCGCGCGAGCGGTCGTACTGGCGCGGACGATGTTGCGTTTGATGAAGTCCAGGTTCTTGAGGAAACGCTCCTGGACGGTCCTAAACTCCTTGATGCGCCAGGCCCAGCGCTCCTCACGCTGCGTCAGGTAGGCGCTGTAGTTGCCGCGGTAGGTCTCGATCCCGCGCCGGCTCATCTCCCAGACCACATTGACGATTTGGTCCAGGAAGTAGCGGTCGTGGCTGACCACGATCAGGGCGCCCTCCCAGCGCTGCAAGGCGGACTCCAGCCACGCAACGGCGTCGATGTCCAGATGGTTGGTGGGCTCGTCGAGTACCAGCAGGTCCGGCTTTTCCAACAGAAGGCGCGCCAGCAGGGCGCGTGTCTTCTGCCCCCCACTGCAGTGAGCGACCGGCATATGCTGCTGCTCGTCAAGAAATCCCAAACCGCTGAGCACCTGCTGGATCTGCAGCTCGTAATCATAGCCACCGTCGCGGGCAAAGGCCTCCTGCGCGGTGCCATAGCGTGCGAGCAGGGCGTCAGAGGCATCGCTCTCGGCCATCTCCGCCTCCATCCGGCGCAGCGCGACCTCGCGAGTACGCAGCTCGGCAAAGACGTTGAGCATCTCCTCGAAAACGGTCTGTTCCAGCCCCGTGAATCCGTCGGCGGCTTCCTGTTCGAGATAGCCGATGCGTGTGCCTTTCGACACGAAAACGCTCCCTGCGGTGGGGAGCAGTTGTCCGATCAAAATGCGCAACAGCGTGGTCTTTCCGATGCCGTTAGGGCCTACCAGCCCGATGCGCGCACCACGCGGCACATTGGCCGAAAGGCCGCTGAACAGATCCACTGCGCCAAATGCTTTGCTGATGCTCTGGAACCTAACGACTGACATCCTGACCCCCAAGAAACCGCGAGCTTGTGTGCCCGTGGTCGATAAGTGCTGACCAAACAAAAAAAGCGTAGGCTTGTGCGCCCACGCTCATTCTGGATGACTGATTCGTCAGACAAATCGCGAGATACGCGCACTACGACAAGGAAATCTCCCCGCTGCCCCTTGCTGCCAAGGGTGCTTCTGCCTCGTAGTGCATCGTTCCTCTGTCTGTCCGTTTGGTCTGTTGATTCAGCACGACTCTGGGTCACTTACCTCATTAT
>JAGHDT010000472.1 GCA_021159805.1 Anaerolineae bacterium | reverse complement strand
GGTTGTTGGTGTTGAACGCGCCAACGGCATACTTGTTCTTCTGGGCATCCAACAGCAGTTCCTTGCTGGTTACTAACATTCTGCCTCCTAAGCTAGGGGATAAGACGATGAAGGGCTCTTTCACGCCCATGGGCCCTATCAGCCCACGAGGCTAGTGATACCCGGTTTCTCTGAAATGTCAAACCTTGGCGATAGAAAAAGCTGCAGTGCGGCGCTCGCACTACACACGGATCAGCGCATTCCAGCTATCTTCATGATATTCAGCGCGTACCTCGTGAACACCAACGGTCACATTGTCATCGCCGCAGTAAGCCACGCTGTTGGAGGCAGGCCGCTCATCGAGCGCGCGCAGACCATTCGGATACAGCCGTACCCATCATATTCGTGAACGCGTCCACGGTCAAGTCAGGTTGATCAACTGGAATAGCCGGGTTTGACGTGCTTGTCAAACATAAATACGCTAAGCCGGAGTCCGGGGCTAGCTCCCCCAGGGCGGAGCCGCCAGTGCTGTTGACCTAAGCTGCAACTGGAGTACACTGTAGAACGAGAATAGTTATAGGAGAGCTAGAAACCACCATGGAACTTGGTATTATTGGGTTGCCCACCAGCGGCAAAACGACCGTCTTCAATGCGCTCACGCGGTCCAATCGTCCCACAGCAGTGGCATCCACCGGCAGGCTCGAGCTTGTCAGTGGTGTGGTGGACGTGCCGGACATCCGCGTTGACCGGCTCAGCGCCATGTTCAACCCCCTGAAAACGACGTACGCCAAGGTCACGTACACGGATATCGCCGGACTGGATCAGGATCTGGGCAAGACCGGCCTGACTGGGGAACTGCGCAACAAGATTGCACCTATGGACGCCTTCGTCCACGTTGTGCGGGCCTTCGAAAACGACCGAGTGCCGCACGTAAGTGGCAACGTGAACGCCCAGCGGGATCTGAATCGCCTTGAGGAAGAATTCCTGCTTGCCGATATGATTGCCGTCGAGACACAGATCGAACGCACCAAGGAAAGACTCACCAAAGGCGCGCGTGGCGACGAACGCCACAAACTTGAACAAGACTTGGAAATCTTTGAGAAACTATCGACCTCGCTGGCTGAGGAACAGCCGCTGCGAGATGCGGGGCTTACCCCTGAAGAATGTGCTCGGCTCTCGGGATTCTGCTTCCTCACGCTCAAGCCCGTCCTCGTGTTGGTGAACACCGGTGATGACACAGCCCAGACCGGCGACTTGGTCCAGTTCGACCATTGCTCTACCGAGGTGCTCGCGCTCCAGGGGCAGTTGGAGATGGAGCTCAGCCAGCTCTCCGCAGAGGAGGTCGAGGTCTTTATGGTGGAGTTTGGCATCCAGGAACTCGCCCTCGACAGAGTGATCCAGGCCTCCTATCGTCTCATCGGCCTGCAATCCTTCTTCACCATCGGCGAAGACGAAGTCCGGGCCTGGAATCTGAGCGTTGGCGCGACAGCCGTCGAAGCGGCAGACACGATCCACACGGATCTCGCTCGGGGGTTCATCCGCGCCGAGGTCGTCTCATACGACGATCTGGTCGCTACCGGCAGTATGGCGGCATGCCGCAAAGCAGCGCAAGTCCATCTAGAGGGGAAGAACTACATTGTGCAGGATGGCGATATCCTACACGTCCGGTTCTCAGTTTAGGCCGTGAGAGCAGTGTGCGAACCGCCGGTGTGACGCTCTACCTATGACAGACTCAGAACAGAACGTCGAGTGGTTGTTCATCAACATACGCTGGCTGCTGCTTCTGGCAGTGGCCAGCGTCATCGGCCTGAATGTTGCAGTGAACAAGAGTTCCTATCCTGTGGCAGCTCTCGCGCTGCTGGTGGTGAGCAGCGTCGCCAATGTGACCGCGATGATCATCTACCTGCAGAACTCCTGGCGACCTGCGCTGCAGAATCTAATGTTGGTACACGACATCCTCATCGCTATCGGCTTCATCGCCATATCACAGGATCTCAGGCACCAGCTCCTCTTTACCTCCCTCGTCCCCATCATCACGGCCGCGGTCCGCAATTCGTGGTCCATCAGTATGCTGGTCACGTTCGGCGTCGTCGGATCCTATTGGGCCATCACGGGAGCTGACGCCGGCCTCTCAGCATCATCGAGCATCTTCGACATGGTGTCGCGGATGTTCTTGCCACTGACCAATGGTGCAGTTCTCATCATCGCCGGCCTGGCCGTCGGCCGAATCGGCGTCCGCATCAAGCAATCCTTCGCCGCTGACCAGCGCGCAAGGGAGAACGAGACGAACAAAGAACTGCATATAGCGCACCAGCGAGCACGCCTCATCTTTGGTCTGGCCAGCACTCTGAGCGCCACGCTCAACTACGAACGCATCCTTGAGGCGGCACTGGACATCAGTCACGCTGGGATTCAGGGATTGTTCAGCGATTCCAGCCAGCTGTCGCAGATCAGTATGATCTTGTTATTCGGAATGGATGAGTCACTCTACGTCGCCAAGGCACACGGGGCGTCGCCCCGCGAGGAGACGCTGCGTTTTTCAGCAACACACGGCATCCTGGCACAGGCGATCCGCAACGCTGATCCGGTTGTCACCAGCGAACCAGCCGAGGATGTCGAGCTCAATCAGTTCAATAGGATGAATGAGTGCCAACAGGCGATAGCGGTACCGCTGCGCGCCGGCTACGAGAGCTACGGGCTCCTTGTCTTGGGAAGTTCGGAGCCCGACCTCTACACAGATGACTTCAAGGATCTGCTCACTGCGATCTGTAATCAGGCCGTTCTGGCACTCCAGAATGCCCGGCTCTACGAGAACCTCATGGAGGACAAGGACCGCCTGGTGACAGTGGAAGAGGACGCCCGCAAGAAACTGGCGCGCAATCTCCACGACGGCCCAACTCAGACCATTGCCGCAATCGCCATGCGACTCAACTACATCCGCCTCCTGG
>JAGHDT010000241.1 GCA_021159805.1 Anaerolineae bacterium | reverse complement strand
TCGCTGTAGCGGATTTCGACGGCGCGGAGACGTACGCCCGGGACATCGACAGCTGGCTGGAGCATCACCGCTACCCCTCACCGGATGATTGGGCGGCGATGTTGCAGGCTGTGGGCTTGACCCTGGCGCGCGCCGTCTACTATGTCACGCCGCAGGCTATGACGCTGTGGGATCGCGGCAATACGACGTATGGCGTCCGTGAGACGGGCAGCCCGGTGCTCTTCCGCTGGCTGGCGTCGCCACGGCTGCGGTGGCTGGGTTACCAGCCTCTGGTTCGACGCTGGGTTGTGCGCACGCTCAGTCAGAAGTGGCAGAGTGCCTACGCGGCGGATGTCCCCACGGATGGCGTGGGAGGCGGCTTGCTCATCGTGGGCGAGAAGGTCGGCTGAGATGGCTTTGAGTGGAGATCAGGTGCGCCTGCCGGAGACGGCGGCGTGGAACGCATATGTCGCCCGGCACAGCGCAGGCAATCTTCTGCAGACCTCGCAGTGGGGCACGCTGAAGTCCGAATTCGGGTGGGACTGGGATCTGGTGACTGTGGGTGATCCCGAGACGCCGAGAGCGGGCGCGATGGTGTTGTACCGTCGCTTGCCCTTGAAATTGGGGACCATCGCCTACGTGCCACGCGGTCCCTTGGTGGACTGGGCGGACACGTCTCTGGTCCGTGAACTCCTCGATCGAGTTCACCAGGTGGTTCGGCGGCGGCGTGCGTGGGCGTGCTGGCTTGAGCCGGAGGCCTTGGACGGCACGCAGGCCGTGGTGGCGTTGGCTGCGCTCGGGTATGGACCGTCCTCGCGCACGATTCAGCCCCGCAGTACGATATTGGTTGATCTGGTGCCCGATGAGGATGATATTCTGAAAGCGATGAAGTCCAAGACGCGGTACAACATCCGCCTGGCTGCCCGCAAGGGGGTGACCGTGCGGATGGGCACGGTTGACGACATTGACGTGTTCTATTCGTTGATGACCGAGACCGGTGAGCGCGATGCGTTTGGCGTTCACACCGCTGCTTACTACCGGCGGTCGTTCGAGCTCTTTGATGCTCAGGGCCAAGTCGGACTGTTCCTGGCGGAGTATGAGGGCGAGCCTCTGGCGGGTATCCTGGCCTTTGTCGTGGGCAAGAAGGCCTGGTATATCTCCGGCGCGTCGTCCAACCGGCACCGCAATCTTATGCCGGCATATGCTGTGCAGTGGGCCGCTATGCAGTGGGCGAAATCGCGGGGTTGCACAGTGTACGACCTCTGGGGCATCCCTGATGCCGATGAGGCCACGCTGGAGGCGGAGTTCACGGAGCGCAGCGATGAGTTGTGGGGTGTCTACCGCTTCAAGCGTGGGTTTGGCGGACAGGTGGTGCGCTACGTCGGGCTGTGGGAGCGTGCCTTGACGCCGCTCTACCCCCTGGCGGCTCGTTTCTATGACAGGGCTGGGTAGACTGACCGTTGGGGTCGGCCTGGAGGCGTGTCCGTGGATCTCCTGTTGAAAGCTCTCATAGGCGCGGCTGTCGTGATTGTTATCCAGCTTGTGGCCCGATCCCCGCGACCCTATCTGGCCGGGCTGGTACCGCTCTTTCCCACCTTCACACTGATCTCCCACTACCTCGTGGGCTCACAGCGCCCCTTGAGCGACCTCAAGGCCACGATTCGTTTTGGCATGGTGTCGCTTTTTCCATATTGTGCCTACATGATGGTGCTCTACGTTTTGGTGGACCGTGTTCGTCTGCCCTTGGCGCTGGTTGGAGCAACTCTGGCCTGGCTGCTGGCCGCCGCGCTCCTGGTTCGGTTCTGGTCGGCCTCATAGGCCGTAGTGCAAGGAAATTAGGTCTATGCCTTTCTCTTTCGAAAGACTCTCGATTCCGGATGTCGTACTTGTCAAACCGCGTGTCTTCGGTGCTGCTCGTGGTTTCTTTCTGGAGACCTACAAACACTCAGACTTCGCCGTTTTCTGCGCGCCGCACTGCTTCGTGCAATCCAACCACTCGCGCTCGGAGTATGGGGTGCTGCGGGGGCTCCATTATCAGAAGCCGCCCATGGCGCAGTGTAAGCTCGTCAGCGCGGTGCGGGGTGCCATCTTCGATGTGGCGGTTGACATTCGCTGGGGATCGCCGACGTATGGACAGTGGGTCGGTGAGGTGCTTTCCGATGAGAACCACCATTTGCTCTATATCCCACGAGGATTTGCGCATGGCTTCTGCGTGCTCAGCGACGTGGCGGACGTTATCTACCAGGTGACCGAGGAGTACGCGCCGGAGTGCGATCGCGGTGTGCTGTGGAATGATCCTGAGATCGGGGTCGTCTGGCCGCTTAGCGATCCCCGACTCTCGTCGAAGGACAAGGTCCAGCCGAGGCTCCGCGCTGCGGACCATGATTTTGTCTACCCGGTCGTTCCTTGATTCAACCGTAGCTGAAAATGGACAGGGCGCGGGTTTCTTCCCGCGCCCTGTCCAAGAATCTCAGGGCCAGTAGCTCACGGTCCACTCATCCAGCAGTTCTGCGGTGGCTGTCAGCAGCCGCCATCCGTCTTCAGTCAGGGTAGCATCCCACTCCACGTTCCACAGCCGTCCAATGAGCACGCCCCTTTCGTTGTCCCAGGCGCGCACCATTGCTGACACCCGCGCGCGCGACCCACCGGTCGCCGCGGGGATCGTATGCACATCGCCAGCGCTGACTTTCAGCGTTGTAGCATAGCCGATGGCCCAATCTTCATACGAAGGTCGGTTCTGCGGCAGCAGCAGTTCGTAGGCGCCGGGGAGGTCGCGCTCGTTGAGGGCGAGATAGAAGGCGATGACGGTAGTATCAGGCAGATGCGTGGGATAGCTCTGTGGCCGGTCATCGAAGTACCAGCCGTAGGTATCGGATGTCCATCCGTAAGCGTTGTTCTCCCACGTGTAGATGATATACCAGGCGATGGTGGGTGCGCTCTGCATACGGTATCCTTCCCAGATCTCCTCTTCCAGGTCGCCATCCGTATCCATGAAGCGGACGCCGGCATTGCCGGCGAAGAATCCCAGGCGACGGTAGCCCTCGTCCTCCCAGGCAAAGAGGTGGAGGAGGGTCTGGTTACCTTTGGCGTGGCCGAAGATGGCGATCTCGGGTATGCCGTCGACATTGACGTCGCGTATTTCGATTTCGCAGGTCGCGAACTCTCCCAATCCCACATCGGGAGCGCCGGGCTTCGGCTGTGCTGAGGGCAGCTCATAGACGACGCCGTCGTCCAGCACGAAGGCATCCAGGCGATTTGTGGTTGATCCCTGGCGCTGTGTCAGTGCTACCCATTCCGGTTGTCCGTCGGCGTCGGTGTCCTCGTATCGCATACAGAGTATGTTGGCCTCTCCCGCTGTTTCTTGCAGTACCGCCATTCCCGTCTCGGCTACGGCTTGCAGTTGGGACGGATCGGGTGCAGGTTCGGGGGTGGGG
>JAGHDT010000520.1 GCA_021159805.1 Anaerolineae bacterium | reverse complement strand
CTCCCCGAGCACTCCCCACCTCCACGAGTTGATCGTAGACCTTGCGCGTCAAGGGAACACCACGCCGCTGGCACATGGCCTCACTCTCCAACTCCTTGAGGCCTGCGAAGTAGACCCGTGTTGCCCCCTCTGCAGGCGGTGAATTGCGCAGATCCTCGAGCATGCGATCCATGTCCTGGCGGAAGGCCCCGGGGTCACGGAAGGACGCGATCCGGAGAGCGGCAAAGAAATGGCTCACGCGCGCCGAGGAGCCTGGCTCATCGGAGATGCCCGGTCCGAACGCTGACCCTGACAGCACGCCGCAGAGGATATCAACCATGACCGAGAGCCCAAAGCCCTTGTGACCCCCCAAGGCTTCACCGAGACCTCCCAACGGCAGTATGCCGCCACCTACCTGGTAGGTCAGATTGTGGAGGATCTCAGCCGGGTCGGTACCCGGCCGGCCCTTGGCATCCACGGCCCACCCCTCCGGCATAGGCTTCTCCGCGCGGTCGTACACCTCAACCTTGCCGCGTGTGACAACGGTCGTCGCCATATCCAACACGAAAGCGCCTTCCTTGGCAGCAGGAGCGGCAAACGCGATAGGATTTGTCCCCACCATCGGTTCTCGCCCAAAGGTAGGCACACACAGCGCGGCCGTATTGGTCATCGCGACACCGATCATATCCTCATCCAGCGCCATCATCGCGTAGTAGCCGGCGATGCCGAAGTGGTTCGAGTCGCGAACAGACCCAAAAGCGGCCCCACTCAGCTTCGCCTTGTCGATAACCTGCTTCATCGTGCGTACGCTGGCCGGCGCGCCCATACCGCCGTGGGCGTGAACCAGAACCGAGGTAGGTGTCTCGCGCAGCACCTCCAGTTCGGCATTGGGTCGCATCAGCCCGATCTCCAGTCCGTGCACGTATCGAGGCAGCCGGGCAACGCCGTGTGAGGGAATCCCGCGAGCATCAGCCGTTACCAGAACCGATGCGGCCATGGCTGCATCCGCCTTAGTGAGAGCCAGCGTCTCGAACACACGCCGGCAGAACACCTCCAAAGCCACCCGTCCTACTCGGATCCCATTGTCCTGCACGGATACCTCCTTGCCATATTCAAGCCACAACTGTAACCTCACATGCACCGCGTGCAACGCCGGTCCGGAAACATCTATTCCCACGACTCAATGCCCGTACCAACCGCGACATCAGTGCCGCTAGTGTACACAAAGTCGGGCGCCGTGCAATGCACGGTGAGAGCGTGATTCTCAGTTGCCAAACGGACAGGCTATGTCATAATGATGTGGAGTAATCGCGGCCGACAGGTTGCGCTCAGACATCCGGTGGATGTACCGGCGAGCAACTGCGCAGCGTGCAGCACGATCTCTGACCGGCACCCAGAGGTGTCGGCCCTCGGTAGACATGGGACGTGAGCCACACATTCACAACGAGGAGTCAGCGATGCTAGTCAAAGACAGGATGACCCTGAACCCGGTAACCGTCACACCGAACACATCGGTGTCCGAAGCACTCAATACCATGCGCCAGGCAAAGGTGCGGAGAATGCCGGTCCTGGATAAGCGTGGCCACCTTGTGGGCATTGTAGCCGAGAAAGACCTTCTCTACGCATCCCCCTCACCGGCGACCAGCCTCAACGTATTCGAGATTGGGTACTTGCTCTCCAAGCTCAAGATCAAGGAGATCATGGCCAAGGACGTGGTGACCATCACTGAGGACGCGCCACTGGAAGAGGGGGCTCGTGTGATGGTAGACAACAGCGTAGGCGCCCTCCCTGTTATGCGTGAAAACGAACTGGTGGGCATCATTACCGAAACCGACATTTTCAAGGTCCTGCTCGAGATGATGGGAGCCCGCGATGAGGGAATTCGCCTCAGTCTGACAGTTCGCGATGAGCCGGGCACGCTCGCCAAAATCGCCGGCGCCATCGCCGCCATCGGCGGAGACATTGTGGCGCTCGGTACGTTCTACAGCGATGAGCATCATCACGGGAACCTTGTGATCAAGGTCAGCGGCGTGAGCAAAGAAGCGCTCACCGAGGCGATGGATAGCATCGGCGTGACGGTTGTCGGCATCCACGGCGCGTAGAAACAGTCACCGCAGAGCCGTCCGATCCCTCCCCGATATTGGCCAACAGACGTCGAAATCAACAATGCGGATTGCGCTCGTCTCAGACACACATAACGACCAAAACAAGATCAAACAGGCGCTGGCGAGGCTACGGCAGGAGCACATCACCAAGGTGCTCCACGCAGGCGATGTTACCAGCGCCCGGATGCTTCGTCTCTTCAAGGCATTCGATGTGTGGGTCGCTCGGGGCAACATGGACCACGACCCAGCTCTTGACGCAACAGCGCACGAACTCTTTGGCCCACAGCGGTTGGCAGCGGTTCACAAACTCACGCTTGATGGACACACTCTGGCGCTGGTGCACAACGGTGAGTCAGCTGCCGGTCGCGAACTTATCCGGTCGCGCGACTACGACTATGTGATTCACGGGCACAGCCACCATCCACGCGACAAGAGATTCGCCGGCACCCGAGTGATCAACCCAGGAGCTCTTGGGAACACTGGGTGGCGCCGGCCTACCTTCGCTATCTTGGATCTGGAAACCGACGCTCTGAGCTGGGTGAGATTCTAGGAAGGAAGGGCGATGCACCGGAACGCTGCGGAGTTGGCCATCAAAGCGAGATCCAGCAATCTCAGCATCCGCGGGTACCTGCTCTTCTCCAAGCCCGTGGTGGAGGACGACCCCGCGGTGCTCGGGGATCTACCTCTCGGTCGAGCCGGTACCACATCCCAGCGGGGCAGACTGCCTGGGCGATCAGAAACGATCGAACAACCCGCGATCAATGCCCCCGATCCAGCCTGAAGGAGGCTCATCCGTGACGGAGCAAACAGCCGCCGACCCGATCGTTCGTGTGAGGAACTTGCACAAGGCCTATGGCGAGCTCAAAGTCCTCCAAGGCGTCTCTTTGGACATCCACAAAGGCGAGGTCGTGATCATCATCGGTCCCAGCGGGACGGGCAAAAGCACACTGCTGCGTTGTGTCAATCTGCTCACGAGCCCTGACGCCGGTCGGATCTGGGTAGCCGATGTCGAGGTCACGTCTCCGGACTGCGACATCAATGAGCTGCGAGCCGAAGTCGGCATGGTCTTCCAGGAGTTCAACCTGTTCAACCACCTCACTGCTTTGAAGAATGTGGCCATAGCCCCGATCAAGGTCAAGGGGATGCCCAAGGAAGAGGCCTACGAGCTGGCCAGGTTTGAGCTGGAGCGGGTCGGACTGGAGGACAAAGCCGACGCCTATCCAGGACAACTGTCAGGTGGGCAGAAGCAACGCGTCGCCATAGCACGAGCGCTGGCTATGAACCCCAAGGTCATGCTCTTTGACGAGCCCACCTCGGCACTGGATCCAGAACTCATCGGTGAGGTCCTGACCGTCATGCAGAAGCTGGCCCGCGAACATATGACTATGTTGGTGGTCACCCACGAGATGGGCTTTGCCAGGGAAGTCTCCAACCGCATCATCTTCATGGAGGGGGGACACATCGTGGAGGAAGGCCCCCCGGCGCAGCTCTTCTACAATCCGAAACATCCACGAACTGAGGAGTTCCTCGGCAAGATCACGGAGCTGTACGGAGAGGAATAGAAGAAGAATGAAAGAATAGGAGAATGCAAGAATCACCGAAGAGGCGCGCTCGCCTCAAGGCTAGTTCTCAGTCTCAGTCATTCTGTATTCGCTGATTCTTCTGATTCTTCACTTCGGAGTCACCCATGTCTGGACTAACCGAGTTCTGGAATATGATCTGGCCCGGCCTGGGCGAAGGCCTGCTCGTCACGCTGAAGCTGAGCGGCGGCGCGCTGGTCATTGGCCTTCTTATTGGGCTGCCGATCGCGCTGATCCGGGTCTACGGACCCAGATTCTTGCGCCCTGTGGCCACGGCCTACGTGGACATCATTCGCGGCACCCCACTTCTTGTTCAGCTCTTCTTCATCTACTACGGACTCGCTGACCCCAACATTAGTGAGCTGTTGATCAGCATTGGCCTGCCCAGCGGACTGCTGGTGCTTGAGCCTATGGTCGCAGCCTATCTCGCCCTCGGCCTCAACAGCGGAGCCTACCAGGCGGAGTACTTCCGCGGCGCACTCCAGTCGATAGGTAGCGGCCAGATGCTCGCGGCGCGCGCCCTGGGTATGACCCGTATCCAAGCCATCGTGACCATCATCCTGCCGCAGGCATTGCGCCTTGCCATTGCTCCGTGGTCGAATGAAGTTGCCTACATGGTGAAATACACCTCCATTGTCTCGCTGATCGCAGTTTCGGACCTCTTCGGACAAGCGCGTCGTGTCATGAGCAGGCACTACAACCAGATGACGATGCTCCCCTTCGTGGGCCTCATTTACCTTGCCATCGTTATGTTGATGACCTGGCTGATGCACTACGTGGAACGCAGCGCGCGGATTCCCGGCATGGAAACCGAGAGTGGCCGAACGTAGCCGCATCTGATTGACATCCCCATCACCCGCGATATACTCGCGTCGAATCGTGTCATCCGGTCGTGAGAGAGACGCTGCCCATGCTAGCTGCAATTGGTTCAACCAATCCCGTGAAACTGGCAGCTGGCAAAGCCGTGATACGCCGTCTGTATGGCGGCCACATTGATATCGTGACCGTCTCCGTGGCCAGTGGCGTTCCGTTCCAACCCTGGGGAGACAGAGAAACCCGCAGAGGTGCCATCAATCGTGCGCGAGCAGCGCAGGCGGCAACGTCGGCCACCTGGGGTTTGGGTCTTGAAGGCGGGCCTTTGAGCAGGTCCTGACTCTGGCTTTTTCCCGATTACTCAGCCCACACTTCTACACCTGAGAGGCGTACCATAATGGACTACAATGCACTCGCCGATTCACTGGCATCCTGGATGTCTACCGAAGTCGAGAAAGCCGGCCTACGTGGCTTTGTTGTGGGTCTGAGCGGTGGCATCGACTCTGCCGTAACGGCCGCACTCTCGGTGCGTGCCGTCGGCACCGCGAATACCTTCGGCGTGATTATGCCCTGTCACAGTCAGGGCGAAGATGCTGACTACGCAGCTATGCTGGCACAATCCCTATCACTCACACCAGAGGTCATCGACCTGACCGCAGCCTGTGATGCCTTCGAGGCCAATCTGCCGGAAGGTCCCCCAATGGCACACGCCAACATCAGGCCACGGCTGCGCATGACCACGCTGTACTATGTCGCACAGTCCCGGGCCTGCCTTGTCGCCGGAACCGGCAACAAACCAGAGATGATGGTGGGGTATTTCACAAAGTACGGAGATGGCGGCGTCGACCTTGAACCGCTGGGCGAGCTCTACAAACGTGAGGTACGCGCCCTTGCCCGCGTTCTCGATATTCCGGAGCCGATTATCACCCGCCCACCCACTGCTGGACTCTGGCCCGGGCAGACCGACGAGGGTGAACTCGGTATCACCTATGACGAACTCGATGCGATCCTTGATGCGCTGGAGACTGGGGGCCCGATGCCTTCACCCGCATCGACTGTCGCGCGCATACAACGCATGATCGCAGCGTCGGCACACAAACGAGCCATGCCCCCGGCTTTCCCTGTCGACCGCTCTCAAGCCTCGGGAACCAGACGCAGCACAGAGCGCACATAGGGATGCACCCAGGATGACGCCCGACTCCCGGCCCGGCGCGCTGGCTGCGAAGGAATACCCCTCGCGTCTGGCAGCCAATGTCTACTTGGCGGTAGGCATAGCAATCCTCATTCTCAGCAGCCGCCCCGAGACGCGCACGCTGACCAGGTACGCGATCGGCATCGCGGTTGAGGTCGCATTGGCCGGCCTGGCGTTTCTGTTCATGCGGGCAGAGCGTCTGGATCTTGTCGCCACAGCCCGCCTCCGCAAACCACAACTACGCGAAGTCGGGCTGGCGATCCTGGCCGTACCAGGACTGTGGGTTGCCGGAGTGCTTCTCAACCTCCTGTCGGCACTGGTCCTGGGCTACACAACACCCGCCACGCCGTCGCAATACCCGAGCACACTGCTCGAGGCGGTTGCGATGGCAATCACGACGATGTTTGTGGCTCCTCTCTGCGAGGAACTCATGTTCCGTGGCTACGTGCAACGAGCCTATGAACGACGGAATGTCTGGGTGGGTGTCGCCGTCGGCGGCATTATCTTCGCGCTTTTCCACCTGCGCTTCCAGGGAGCCCCTGCACTGCTGCCTGTTGCGATCGCACTGTCACTCATCGCGTGGCGCACTGGGTCCATTG
>JAGHDT010000592.1 GCA_021159805.1 Anaerolineae bacterium | reverse complement strand
GCCCTGTCGGACGCTGCCCCAGCAGCATCAAACCCACGCCCATCATCGGTGACCGTCAAGACCCAATGCTCGCCGGCCTCCACCAGACTGACGTCCAGGACATTGGCCGCCGCGTGGCGCACAACGTTCTCCATCGCCTCCATCGCGACGCGATAGACAACCTGTGCCACCTCCGGCGGCAGGCCATCCACGCTATCTTCGACCGCCAGCTCAAGCCGCAGCCCGCCACGTTCCGCAACCAACGCCGCGGCCTGGCGCAGGGCAAGCGCGAGCCCAAGATCTTCAAGAGGGATCGCGCGCAGTGCTCGAATCGCACGACGCGCCTCGCTCAGTCCGTGGCGTGTCATCGCCAGGGAACGGTCCAGCATGCCGCGCGCGCCAACAGGGTCCTCATCCCACAGCGAGCGCGTCGCCTCCAACTGAACAGCCACAGCGCTCAGCGAATGGGCCAATGTATCGTGCAACTCACGCGCCATCCGGTTGCGCTCCCGGCTCAACGTCAACTGCTCCAACGTCGTCGCGTAGCGCGCCAGCTGCGCATTCGCCTCCGCCAAAGCCGCCCTCTGCGCACGCTGAGCCTGCATCAGCTGCACGACGACATAACCCACCAGACCGTAGACCAGCGCCCGTAGGAACATCACCGTGATCGGTGAAGCAGCCCTGTACCGGGCTGCCACCGCCAGGATCACGGTCAAGGAGAAGTCCAGCCCGGTCGTGACCAGGACGAAGACAAGCACAGTCGGAAAGCTGTACTGCCAGGCAACCAGTATGAGAGGCACAAACAGCACCAGGATCAGCTGCCAGGCATCTGTCATCGCCTCTGAACCCTGCACGCCCTGCAGCAAGCGCAGTCCCACCGTCAGTGCGTGTTCGACAATTGCTCCGCCGGACGCCAGGACCAGCGCCAAGGGTAGACAGGCCCGCCCCAGCCGATCGCGCAGCCAGGGCCAGGTCAATACCACCAGCAAGAGCACAGACTCCACAATTCCGAAGATAGGATAACGCAACACGCGGGATTCAGCCGGCAGCAGATTGCTGACCACGGCCAGCAGCAACAAGCCGAGACGCCCAATAGCAAACCACCGGAATACCTTGAGCAGTCCCGGCTCCAGCGAAGAACGTGTCATATGTACCATTATAGCCGCACACGCACCCGGACCGCAAGTGAGCGCGATCAGACAAGCACGTGATCGCTGTCATGCCTGTAGGAGGCTCCCCTCACGTGGAGACCTGAGCCGGATCACGGAGAATCGTGACGGCCGTGACTGGAAGCGCACTCCGTCTGCAGCTACGATAGGGGTGTACCTCAAACTCAACTCAGGAGAGAGACACGATGAAAACAACACGCTGGCTGGCAATGGTTGGACTTGCGACGATAGCACTTCTGATGAGTTCGTGCAGTGTCGACATAGACCGCAACAGGGATGGCTCGCTGTCGGTCACGGGCAGGATGAGCGCGGAGAGTCTGCAGGACGAGATCACTGCTGCGATCAAAGATCCCTTGGTCGAAGAGCTGAGCGTCGAGCTGCGTGACAGCTACATCCTCGTCAGTGGGGATCGACGGCGCACGACCGGAGATGAGATCGACGCGCTGCACTTCCGGCTCGACCTAGGCGTGGAGGACGGTCGCCTGGCGGTCGCGGTCTCCGACGCCGAGATCTACAATCGGCCCACCGACGAAGGCCGCGTGGCGTTGTTGAATAAGCGGCTGGCCAACAATCTGACCCGGGCTGCGCAGCGACACCCCAACAGCACCCTGACGAGCGTCCAGATCACGCGGGGAGGTGTTGTGATGACCTGGCACGTCGAGTCCGCACGCAGCCTCGGTAGCAACCGCGCTGACTGAATTCTGCCCACAGAAAGGCTAGACACCGATCCGTAGCATAGATCCCTATCCTCTCGGTAACCGACAGGACGGGGATCTGCTTTTCCACCAGGTTGCCCCAATTTGCGACACGGCCGGCCGAATTCTCTCTCGAGAGTGTGAACCAGATGCTAGTCTGAGCAACTGACGGACGCACAGCAGTTGCGGTCCATAGCTGTCCGCTGTGCCCACCATCATCAGGGCCGAAACTGACAAGGTGCAATCCGGCGGTCTGAAAAGAGGCCTGTCTAGTGTGCTCGCCGCCATTCTGAAAGGCGCCCGCATGCTGGACACAGCAAGGATTTCGGCTATCATGGCTGGTGCTCGGGCCGCCTACGCGGGGAACCCGGTCGTTAGGATCTCTGCAAAATCGCGAAGCGCGTGCCCAAATAAGTCGGAGTAGGGATTCTGGGGGCAATGGCGCCGCGTCGACAGTAGCGCAAAACGCTGCATTCAACTAACATTGGTTTCTAGCGCAATACAACTTCAAGGAGAAGACCATGCCTTCAGTTACATACAGAGCTACATCACGGAAGTTGCCCGGCGGCTTGGCCGTCGAGAATCAGTCAGGTGGATTCAAAGTCATCATAGACGAGCCGAAGAGCCTGGGGGGCACCAACACTGGGATGAGCCCGGTCGAGGCTGTGCTCTGTGCGTTGGGTTCCTGCCAGTGCATCGTTGCAGCAGCCTTCGCCAAGTCAAAAGGAATCGAGTTCGAGGATCTGTGGGTCGAGGTCGAGGGTGATCTCAACCCCGACGGCTTCCTGAGGGGGGCACCTGATGTTCGTCGCGGCTTCGAGGAAATCCGCTTCACGCTCCACATCAAGACCAGCTCGGATCAGGAGAAGGTCGTCGACTTCGCGGAGTTCATCCAGGAGCGCTGTCCCGTCGGAGACAACTTGATAAACGCGACACCGGTTGTTGCCGGTCCTGTTGTGATCGAATAGCTTCGGTAGTCTCAGAAGAACGCCCGCGCGCCGGATCCGGCGCGCGGGCGTTCTTCATCCTCTATGACACCACATCGCGCGTCACGAACGGCGCTGTGAGAAACCGGCCCAGGATCTTGGGGGCGGTCAACCACTGAAAGCTCGCGCCGTGCCTGGTGTTGGCCAATACTTTGCCGACCAGCCATGGCGTCACCGTCTCCACCCGGTCAGCGAGAATGTTGAACATACGCTTGGCCTTCTCCCACTCCTCTGACCTCTGATCATATCGGCCCACCAGAAAATCCGTCGTCACCATGCCGGGACTCAACTGGCCCACAAGCACCGGCGTCCCTTTGGTCTCGGTCACCAGGCCATCAGTCAAGTAACGCACGGCCCGCTTTGTAGTCCCATACAGCGTCAACCCCTTGACGCGCCGGCCGTCGCTGCCCAGCCCCTCCATGTTGTACACGGCGCCGAAGCCCTGCTCCAGCATCCCCGAGATCGCGACCTTGGCGCCGTACAGCGTGCCGGTGATGTTCGTATCCACAACAGCTGCCATCTCCTCCTCGGGGTGCGTCCACAGATCCCGCTGATCCGTCCCCAGGCCGGCGTTATTGATCCAGATATCGACGTGGCCAAATCGCTGGCACGCCCTCACCCACAGGGCCTGTGCCTGCGCATAGGAGCGCACGTTGCACGGCCAGCCACATACACGCTCGGGAGCGTAAGCCCGCGCCAGCTTCGCCACAGCCTGATCGGTGCTCTCCTGAGAGCGGCCACAGACCACCACCTTGCAGCCGGCCTTCAGGAACTCCGACGCCAGCCCGTAGCCGATGCCTCTTGTGCTTCCCGTCACCACCACAACTCTTGAACTCCGCATGGTCACAACCAGCTCCTTCACCGAGGAAACAGACGGGACTCTCGTCCATACCCGTGCCCAATCCCTCCGACATCCTACCTCGACAGCAATTCGTTCACATCGTCTTGCGGCAGGTAGCCGAGCTGATCCCTCGCACGGCTGATATCCAAGACTACCGGTGTATTCCCGGATGCGCCATTGTAGATGCCGTAGGCGACATCCGCCTCCAAGCTCCGGTGGACCAATTGTGCCATATCACGGTTGCTGATCCAGATCCCGGCGTGCTCTCGTCCACCGTAGGGGAACCCCGCAGCGCCCTCACGCATCCGCCGCGCCCGTGACCGTTGGGAGGCAGCATCGTCACCCCCATGGCACGACCCGATCCGCAGACAGATCACCGACATCCCATAGCGATCAACGTAATGCCGGCCCAAGGCCTCGGCGAAGGCCTTGCTCACCGCGTAGAGGCTGTCCGGTCGGACTGGCGCGGCGGGCAGGCCCGGCGTGTCGCACGCCCTATCCTCTCCCAACGCGTATCCGCACACGTGGTGTGTGCTCGCAACCACAACTTTGCGTACCCCAGCCGCACGCGCCGCCTCGAACACATTGTACGTCGCCACTATGTTGTTCGGCAGCACCGACGCCCATGGCGCAGCGCCCCGCGCGTCAGCTGCCAGGTGCACGACCGCATCCACACCCGCAGTCGCGGCCAACACCGCATCATAGTCCGTCAACTCTGCGACTACCACGTCCTGCCGAGGGTCAGCCGGGATCTTAGCCACCCGGTCCGTGAGTCGCAGCCGGTATCCACTCTTGGCCGGATCGCCATAGTATCGGCGAAACGCCTGTCCCACATGCCCGGCAGCCCCTGTCACCAACACACTCTTCATTGTCACCTCGTGATGAGCTATCAGCTGATCAGCTCTCAGCTATCAGCTTCCAGCCCGAGAATCCGCCAACCGTCTCCCGCCGGGAATCCATTTGTTCACACCGTGCAGTAAAGCCGTCGCTAGGTCGCTACGCTGCCACCACGCTCTTCAGCTGAAAGCTGATCGCTGATAGCTGACCGCTATCACCCCATCTCCATCCCCAACCGCTGCATCTCGATCACTTCAACCGGCAGCAGCGTCCGCAACGCAGTCGCCCGCTCCAACACCCGAAGCAACCACGCCTCGCTCGAATTCTCGGGTCGCAGCACGTCACGCGCCTCCGCCAGCGTCACCCAGCGCACCGCCGTGTGCTCGGCACTCAGGCGAATAGCCTCCGGCGTCGACAACGAACAATGGTAGACCACACCAAGGAGCTCATTGTCGGGCTGTGAGGTGCCGCGGTAAAAGTGCGTCGTGCCGATCACGAAGTCGACCTCGACCGTTACCCCCAACTCCTCGCTCACTTCGCGAACCAGAGCCTCAGCGAAACCCTCGCCCTGGTCCACGCGCCCTGTGACGCACTCCCAGACGCCGGGTCCGAAGTCCTTATCCGGGGAACGCTGCAGCAGCACATACCGCGCCAGCGCCGGCGCCCACACCACCGCACCGATCCCAGCCAGAAACCGTCCCACCATGTCGTGTCCTCCCCCCTGTGAGAGCCACGGACGCCCCATTGGGCGTCCGTGTTCCTCATCAACCTTGATCCTGACAGGTCCGCAAGTGCATCAACCCACCGCGCCGGCAGAGAACGGCGTCCGCGGACTTCAGGCGGTCCTATGCACAGCACCCTGTCACTCCGTCGCTCAACAACCGCGTCCGTAACCTCGGATTTCGCTGGTCGGTTTCTGAATTCCTAGCGCCGCCGCTTCATATGCTTCTTGTAGTGGGGATCGGATCTCAGCGCATTGCGACGCCGGAGCTCATCGCGACGCTCAACTCGCACCTCGATCCAAGCCGCAGCAGCGGCAAAGACCGCGACGGCAATACCGATCAGCGCATATAGTAGCCTGTTCTCAGACATATGCCCGCATTTTAGGCGTCACTCACCCGCAAGTCAAACGGCCCGCCATCCCTTCCGCACTCCAGCCAGAAGCTCCGCGCGCTTGCCACACAGGGCCGCGGCCGACTTCTACAACCTGCACCCCGGCCATCGCCGGCTATGCCCGCAACGGCTGACCGGTCAACCCGCCGTTCCTGGCACACGACAACCCGGCTGAACGGCGCTGCCGCTTGCGCGCACCCAACCGCCGGAGTGCATCACGCCGTCCCCAGCTAAGGTGCAACTACCTCCAGCTCCTGCAGCCCAACGTAGTCCCAGTCGTTCTCCCTCGGGCTCGCCACCGGAAGCCGAGCTCCCGCCGGGAAAGGATACATCCCCATCCCGATCACATAGTCCCCCTCCGGCACGTCCGGCGGTACCTCCAGCGTGAAGCTCTGGATCACAGTCTCCTCGGATCTCCACAGATGTGCAGGGTAGCTGGTGCACAGTTGGCTGTCGGCCTGCGACCACATCGTGCCGCCTTCGTACGGCGTCGGGATACTATAGAGATGCAGGAACAAGCTCGGGGAGATCTCCGGCGTCCTCAGGGACCGCACCCCCATAGTCACGGTCACCGTCATCCCGGGGCTCACCGTCTCAGGCAGCAGGCTCAGCCGCCGCACCTCGAACTGGTCCCCAAACTGCACCACGGGCCCAACCGGCTCCGGCATCCGGGGCGTTGTGACATAGACGCTGTAGCGGGGATGCGGCGCTAGCTCCGTCACATCCTCATAGAGCAGTGAGACATCGGTCCAT
>JAGHDT010000180.1 GCA_021159805.1 Anaerolineae bacterium | reverse complement strand
TGGTAACCTTGGTCCGCTAAGATGAAATTCTCACTTATTCTGCCCCTTTCGTGGTCCATAACATGGGGGGCACCTAATAACATGGGGGTCACTTTAGGCGCGGTCCCTCCTTGAATCCCCCTCCCGCCTGCTGTACAATAGAACAAATGGTCTATTGCGTGAGGCTCCCTGTATGACTGGAACCCAACGCGCTACCGGAAAGCAACTCACTGCCTACCGGCGCTCTGTCGGCGGGCGCATCCTCTCGCGCCACACCAACGTCACCGGTGGCACGGTCCCCAATCTCCAAGGACGAGGGGCGAAATTACGAAACAAACCCATTTTTCAACGTTCCTGGTCCAGCTCCTGCCGCGGCATCTGCTGCCGCGGCAGCTGTGGCAGCAGTGACTCGCCCCATCCCGAAATGCACCCGAGTTCTTGTGTCCGCTCCAGCATCGGAGTACAATCGTCGCTATATTGAGACTCTAGTCAGGAGTGCACAATGACCGAGTGGTGGCATACCAAGCAGTGGCGATTGATCCAGACGAATCTGCGCGAGATCGATATGCTCGACATCGATGCTCAGCGCGTCGTATCCGACCTGCAGGCTTTCAAAGCGAACGTCCTGATGCTCAATGCGGCGGGGATCATCGCCAGCTATCCAACGCAGTTGCCCTTTCAGTTCCAGAGTCCCTTTCTCCTAGGGGACAGCCTGGAGGAGATTGTGGAAGCCTGCCACGCAGCGGACATCCGTGTGATCGCGCGAACGGACTTCTCCAAGGTGCGCCGTCCGATCTATGAGCAGCACCCTGACTGGGCCTACCGAACTGCCGCCGGGGAGATCGTGGACTACAACGGTGATGTCCACGTCTGCATCAACAGCCCTTATCAGCAGGTGTATATGCCGCTGATCATGGAAGAGCTCTTCAGCACGATCGATTTCGATGGCATCTTCTTCAACATGGGTGGCTATCAGACGCGGGACTACAGCGGCAACTACCACGGGATCTGTCATTGCCGGCACTGCCAGGCCGCGTTTGCGGAGCTCTATGGTATGGCGCTGCCCGATGCCGAGGACGTCGCAGATCCCATCTTCCGCACGTACCTTGAGTTCAAGCGCCGCACGTTGACCGAGCACCACGACAAGATCTTTCGCTATATCACGGACCGCTGGCCCGAGATGTGCATTGCCAACCATACGGACTTCCGGTTTGGGTTCATCCGCCAGGAGTCGAACACGGCGATCGAGCGACCTCTGCCCCGCTGGCAGTACAGCGCGTCGGACAATACCAAATGGGCGGTGGGCAGCTTTCCCGAGATGGTCGCCAGCAACACGACGGTCGACTTTATCGACTTCCCCTACCGGCACGTGACCGTCTCGCCGCACCAGCAGTCGCTGCGTCTGGCGCAGAACCTCGCCAATGGGGGTGCCGTTGACTACTACCTGATTGGGCGTCTGGACAACCACGAGGATCGCTCGGGCTATGATGCAGTGAAGGATCTCTTCCATTACCATGCCGCCAACGAGGGGACGTACGTGGATATGACCTCGAAGGCTGCAGTGATGCTGCTCAAAGCCGGCGTGAATCGTAACGAATACCGCGGCTGGTTCCGCACGCTCGTTGAGAACCACGTCTTCTTCGATGTGGTTCGTGAGGACGCCGCCCTGGAGGTCTCGTGGGATCGCTACACAACGGTGATCGTGCCCGGCACGGATACGATGACTGACGCCCTGGCGGAGCGTCTCGACGCGTTTGCCGAGCAAGGCGGCACGTTGATTGTCACGGGCCAGTCGGGATTCCGGGATGAGAACTTCAACCTGAGGGAAATGCCTGCCCTGCAGAGCCTGGGGATTGAGGATGTGCTGCTGGTGCGAGACGACATGCGGTCCGCTTACCTGAAGTTCGAACACAAGGCCGGCAAGCCTACCAAGGCTGGCTTCGCACGGTTCGCGGACACCGACCTCGTCACCTTGGATGGCCCCTATGTCTATGCGCACTACGATGAGGAGACCGAGGAGCACATGCAGCTCATCCCGCCACACAACTTCGGCCCTCCCGAGCGCTGCTACTACGATCTCGTCGTCGATCATCCCGGCTTTGTGGTTCACCCCTACGGTGCCGGCCGCGCCATCTACGTGCCGTGGATGCCTGGTACGCTTTTCTATCGGCAGGGGCATACCAACACAGCGTGGTTCTGCGCCGACCTGCTGGAGGGCATTGCCGGGGTGGCTATGGCGGGCGGCAACCTGTCGCCGATGGTCGAGGCGACTTTGGCGGAGAAGAACGACGGCAGCTACCAGCTGCTGAGCCTGGTCAACGCGTCCGGCCACTTTGGCAACAGCTTTTATGCGCCGGTCACTATGACCGATGTGGTGGTCGAGGTCTCCCTGCCCGAGCAGCCTGTGTCTGTGGTGGGGCTGCGTTCGGAGCAAGCGCTGCCCTACGAGTGGGCGGATGGTACCCTGACCGTACGCGTGCCTTCGCTGGCGCTGTTTGAGGCGATCCAGATCACGACTTCGTAGGAGCGAAACATGGTAGAGACCTATTCGATGATGGATGTGGCGCCCACAGTGAGTGTGGCGCTGGGGCTGTCCGCGCCGGCGGATGCGAAGGGCTCGCCGATCCCTGACGTTGTGGCGGACTTGGCTGGCGTGGAGCGGATCGCGGTGTTGGCGCCCGACGCCTTCGGCTGGTACGCATGGTCGCTGTGGCAGAGAGAGATGCCCTATCTCGTGAGCCTGCACGCCCGGCATAGCTTGATCCTGCGGTCGGTCCTGCCCTCGATCACGGCGGTGAACTTCTCGACGATGGTGACGGGCACGGATCTTGAGGGGCACGGTGTGCGCACCTACGATCACGATTTCCAGGCCGAGACGTTGTTTGATGTGGTGCGCGCGGCAGGCAAACGCAGCGCCGCAGTGGGCTTTGAGGGTTACACCGGCAGCAAGTTGCTGGCCCGGTACTCGGATATCGACGGAACTACCGTGCCCGGTACCGATGACAAGATCGCGGATACGGTGATACGGATTGCTGAGGCGCAGCGCCCCGAATACCTCATCGCGCAGCTTGGACGCGTGGACGATGTCTTCCACCAGTTTGGGCCGTCCTCACCTGAGGTGGTCCCGATGCTGCGGGCGACCGACGCCCGGCTGCAGCGGCTGGTAGAGCATCTGAAGCCGCTTGGCTATGGTGTGATCATCCTGGCCGACCATGGGCAACACGATATCGTGAATGATCCCACGACGACCCTCAAGGGCGGTCACGGGTCGGATAGTGATCAGGACTGCCAGGTGCCGTGCACATGGCTGTGATCGATGCGGAGGTGCAGCTGTTAGCTGCCACGATCAACGTCTTCCGCGGTGTCGTCGTGGACCCCGATGCATTGTGCACTGATCCGGCGCTCTTCTCCCTGCAACTGGCGCAGTCGTTGACGGCGTGGAAGGCTGCCGGCTACCAGGTGGTCTGGCTGGAGATCCCCATCGACAAGGCTGCGCTGATCCCAGCGGCAGCACAGGCCGGCTTCATCTTCCACCACAGCCGGCCGGAGTCTGTGATGATGACCCTGCGGTTGGAACCGGATGCCGTGATCCCGCCCTATGCGACGCACTACATAGGCGCCGGGGGGCTTGTCCTGAATGAGCGGCGGGAGCTCTTGGTGGTCACGGAGCGCGTTCATCGCCATCGGCGTCCACATTACTACAAGCTGCCGGGTGGGGCTTTGAAGCCCGGTGAGCATCTTGTGCACGCCGTCATACGTGAGGTCCGGGAGGAGACCGGGATTCACACCCGGTTCCGGGCCTTGATGGGGTTCCGGCACTGGCACGGTTACCGGTACGGTAAGTCCGACATCTACTTCATCTGCCGTCTTGAGCCGCTGACCGAGGAGATTCAGATCCAGGAATCCGAGATCGAGGAGAGTATGTGGATACCTCTGGAGCGCTACCTGGCGGATGAGCACGTTGGCGTCTTCAACAAGCAGATGGTCGCGGCAACGGTTCGTGGCGAGGGGCTTGTCCCCGGGTGGTTTGAGGGATATGACGCGGATCCCGAGAGCCGCGAGCTGTTTGTACCGAGGCTGGGTGAGGAGTCACGTGACTGAGCGCCCCCGTTCGCCTGAAACGGGGATTCCGTTTGTGTTTTTTTCCGCCCCCTGAAGGGGCAAGAACAGAGCAACCGGCAGTGGTGGGGCCCGAGTTCTCTCC
>JAGHDT010000014.1 GCA_021159805.1 Anaerolineae bacterium | reverse complement strand
GTTCCAGGCTGCCTGAGTCACCCCCCACGATGATGGATGATCCCGTGCCCTATACGGCGCGATCCAAGAAGCCACCGGTCAACGGCAATGGTCGTGGCAACGGCGTTGCGCGTCCCACGGTCAATGCTTCCGCATCCAGCTCGGCGGCCGCATATGATTCGCAGCCGGCACCGAGTGCTCCCGTGACGCGTGGCGCAAGTGGTGCCGCCAGCCGGTCGCCATCTCTCGCCGCAGATGCGCCTGCTGCACCGGCTGGGGTGACGTTCCCTGCTGTGACGGCGCTGGCATCCGAACCTCTGATGCCACAGCCCCCGGAGCCGCCTATGCCCCCGGCCACGGTCTATATCACGCTACGGCGCACAGGGAACAACATCAGCGATTTCGAGAAACTCTCACATCTACACCAAGTGCTCAGGACGGAAGACGGCTCTGATGAATTCGTGGTAGTCCTGGAAAGTGTCGGACAGAAGAAGGTTGAACTGGCCTTCCCTAACGAGCGCATACGGTTTACTTCAAGCCTCCGGCGGGAGATCACGTCCATCGTTGGTGGCGAAAACCTTCGGGTGGTTCAACAATAAGGCTCTTCGTGGGAGGCCAAATGCTCACAGTCAGTCACATCGATCTCGGCGACAAGCAACGAGTGCGCCAATTCGTCGATTTTCCATATCGGCTTTATGCCGACCACGCTCAGTGGGTGCCGCCTATCCGCGCCGATGTTGAGATGATGCTCAATCGGACACAACACCCCTACTATGAGCACTCCGCGGCCGACTTTTTCGTCGCCGAATCCGATGGCGAGGTTGTCGGCCGTATTGCGGCACTGGAAAACCGAGGCTTCAATAGCTGTCACGGCACCAACAAGGCCAACTTCTATCTTTTTGAGGCGATTGAAGAGCTCTCCGTGGTGGAGGCATTGGTCGAACGCATTGTGACCTGGGCAAAGCAGCGCGGTCTTGATCAACTGGTGGGCCCTAAGGGCTTTGGGGTGTTGGACGGCTACGGCATCCTGGTTGACGGCTACGAGCATCGCCAGATGATGACGATGATGAACTACAATTACCCCTACTACCCACGTTTCTTGGAGTCGTTGGGGTTCGAGAAGGAGGTGGACTTCGTATCTTGTCACATTGCCGTTGAAGATTTCCACCTTCCCCAACGGATACACCGGATAGCCCGGCGAGTGATGGATCGGGGATCTCTGGAGATCAAGCGATTCAAGTCCCGGCGCGAGTTGAAATCCTGGACGGGCAAGATCAGAGACGCCTATACGCGGGCCTTTCACGACAATTGGGAGTTCCAGCCGATGACGGATCGTGAAGCCGAATTCCTGATGGGAAATGCTCTGGGGCTTTCTGATCCGGATCTGATTAAGATCATCGTCCACGGAGACGAGATGGTCGGTTTCCTCTTCGGATTTCCGGATGTGTCAGCGGCCCTACAGCGGGCCAAGGGACGCTTGGCGCCGTGGAATATGGCGGATTTGCTGCTGGAGATGCGCCGTACGAGGTGGTTGGCCCTGAACGGTGCCGGGCTCACTCCCGAGTTCCACGGCGTGGGTGGAAATGCGCTACTGTACGCCGAGATGGAGAACACTATTCGGGATCACGGGTTTCAGCATGCGGACTTGACGCAGGTTGCCGAGACGGCTGTGCAGATGCGTCACGATCTGGAGAACGTCGGTGGCAAGATGTATAAGAACCACCGGGTCTACCGGATGGATCTTTGAGCGAGAGACCGAAATCGGCCCTTGTGCGTCAATTGAACTGTGCTATACTTGCCCTTGTTTGGGCGGTTAGCTCAGTCGGCTAGAGCGCCACGTTGACATCGTGGAGGTCACAGGTTCAAGTCCTGTACCGCCCACCAAAAGAAGGCCGGGAGTCTCCCGGCCTTCTTACTTTGTGCCATCCTCTGATCTTGGGGACGTCTTGCTTCCCAGACAATCACCTGCAGTCTTGGTCAGCGTGTAGCCACTGGGCCGAGCTCCGGCTGAGCCAAAACTGCCAAGGTGGATCTCGGGAACCTGGCTCCAGGTTCCCGAGATCCACCTGTGATCTTGACAAAGTGGCGTAACAGCGCACAATCCCCCCGAATGAGGAGAGGTCGTCACCTATGGAATTAGACCGTTTTCGTCTGTCACTGCTATTGGCTATCTTGGTGGTAGCTGGGCTCGGCTTGGGAGGGTGTGCTATGCCCTCTCCAACTCCAACACCTACTCCCACGCGAACGCCGAAGCCGACGTGGACGCCCACGCCCACACCTACCCTGACGCCATCGCCAACACCGACGCCGGTGTTCCCCGTCACCGCCGGTTGTTCGATGCTGGTGCCGGCGGATGCCTGTTCGCGATTTCGAACTATGGTGGAGGCGGATCCAGCTCACTTCATCTGGGGGGCAGACGCGCCCGCGGATGTGGTAGTGACCAGCGAGAAGCCGGAGTCGGCAGAGGTGATCGGTCACTGGACCTATGCTGTGGCGGCACCGTTCCTCACGGTGGATGACGATGTCACGTCAGCGGATCTGCGTTCGACGTGGCAGGGCAGCCCTTCCGGTCCCTTCACGCTACATCCCCTGCTGGCGACGACGGATACAGTGGCCTCCCTTGTCGAGCTGTGGGGGCCCCCGGGCGACAGCAGTGTGCGTCTGGTTTCGGCGGACCAGCTCCTTGCAGAGGCCAAGGCTGTGGACGGGTGGGCGATTCTTCCGTTTCATACCTTGATGCCTGAATGGAAGGTGTTGCGTCTTGAGGGCATCTCACTCCTGGAGAAGGGTGTCGATCTGTCGGCTTATTCTCTGCAGCTGTCGTTTTATCTCGAAAATCGACGCGGACCTGAGGTGGCTGCTTTCCTGACGCCTGCCGCCAATGTCCTTTCAAATCGTGATGAGTCTCAGATGACGGTGGTGGTGATGACCGGCGTCACCGCGATGACCCGCGCCACGGCACGGTTGATGGATGCCAAGGGCGTGACCTACCCGGCCCAGGATATCGTGCAATGGTTTGACAATGCCGATTTTGTTCACATCAGCAATGAGGTCTCCTTCACACCCGACTGCGTGGCCGAAGGCAGTGGGACGATGTCTTTCTGTTCTGACGATAGCTACATCGCGCTGCTGGAGGAGATCAACGTCAACATTATCGAACTTACCGGCAATCATCTTGAGGATAAGGGGTCTCAGTGGGTGGATTACTCTCTGGACCTCTATCGCGACCGCGGATGGCAGTGGTTCGGCGGTGGTGCGAACCAGCTCGAGGCCAGCCGGCCTCTTACGGTGACGCATAATGGCAACCGGATCGCCTTCATCGGCTGCAACACTGTGGGCCCCTTTGCCGACGAGGATTCCGGTGGTGCCGCTCGGTGTGATTTCCCGGCCGTGGAGCAAGCCATAGAGGAACTGCGTACGGCAGGTTACCTGCCGATCGTCACGGTTCAGTACCTTGAGGACTACAGTTACGCTCCCACGCCGTCGCAGATTCGTGATTTCCGCTCTTTGGCTGAGGCCGGTGCCGTGATGGTCCAGGGGAGCCAGGCGCACCAGCCCCAGACGCTGGAGTTCCACGACGGGGCCTTCGTGCACTACGGGCTGGGTAACTTCTTCTTCGACCAGATGTGGAGCGATGGCACGCGCCAGGAGTTTGTGGATCGGCTGACGTTCTACGATGGCCGGTTGCTTGGCATTGACCTGCGGACCGCGATCCTGGAGGAATACGGCCGCCCGCGGCCGATGACTGTGGGGGACCCGGCACCCGAGGCCGACCGTGCCAAGTTCCTGGAGATGATATTCGACCTAAGCCCGCAGCCCTAGGGTTCCATGGGATCAACGACCGAGGTCTCGCGGTGGGGTGGCTGTAGGATGTCAGCCCGTGTCCGTGGCTGGTTCCTGAGGGTGTATGTGTTGGATTGCTAATCCAGGGGAGGACCGCTATGTTACCCAAGATTGCCATCATTGGTGGTGGGACGATGGGAGAAGCCGTGATCAAGGGCTTGTTGCGCGAGGGGTTGATTGACAAGGCGAACCTTGTTGCCGCTGATCCGTGGGAGGAGCGCTGCGTGTATCTCGCGGAGACCTACAACATCCGGACTGAGACTGACAACGCGACCGCTGCCCGGAATGCCGAGATCGTGTTTCTTTCCGTGAAGCCTCAGGTGCTGGGAAACGTTGTAGAGGCGCTCAAAGGGACTTTGAAGGATGGCGTGCTAGTCTTCTCGATTGCTGCGGGTGTCCCCGTGCGCAAGATCCGAGATGGTATTGGTGTGGACAGCGTGATTCGGGCCATGCCTAATACGCCGGCGCAGATTGGACAGGGCATTACGGTATGGACGGCGACGGCCTCAGTCACGGAAACACAGCGCGGCTATGCTATGACGATCCTGAAGGCGATGGGAGAGGAAGTCTACGTCACTGATGAGCACTACCTGGATATGGCGACCGCGCTTTCGGGCACAGGTCCCGCCTATATCTATCTCTTTATGGAGGCGATGGTGGACGCCGGGGTACATCTGGGTTTCTCCCGTCACGTAGCAGAGAGTTTGGTCTTCCAGACGGTCATCGGTTCTGCTAACTATGCTCGCCAGTCGAACCTGCATCTGGCCGCACTGCGGAATCAGGTGACATCACCCGGTGGCACGACAGCCGAAGCGCTGTATCATCTGGAAAAGGGGGGCTTTCGCACCGTCCTGTCCCGAGCTGTGTGGGCAGCCTTTGTCCGGTCGCAGGGTCTTGGGCAGGACGAGTGATCTCTTCCCGATGTGACGTCGGTGCAGCAAGAAGAAGCGAGGGACTTTGTGGCCCCTCGCTTCCAGTTTGTGTGTGTCAAACAAAACCGTAACGTCTACTCTGGATCACCCAGAAAACGCGTCTCGGTCATAGCTATGAAAACGTCGCCGCTCAGCCCATCTCTGTTGGGCCAGGGCAGCGCCAAATCGATACAGTTGCTGTTTTTCTATTCAGTGCATTGTTGTTACTTCGAGAATAGCCTACTATCCGCTGGGACCGGTGTCCCACCGAGTCCCATCCCGAAACGCTCAACACAAAGACGGGCGCGGTGAGACACCGGCCCGAGCAGAAGGAGCGCGCGTTTTCGTTCTGCGTGGTGTGCGCAAGTGAACATAATATCTGCTGCGCAACCACCGCAGCCGTTGCTACTGCTGCAGTTCGTGAATCTGGCTCATGAGGCGAGACTTCAGCCGAGCTGCCTTATTGGCGTGAATCACGTTCTTGCGGGCGGCCTTATCCAACTCGCTTGCCGCACGAGGCATCCACTGATTGGCGGTTTCGTAATCGCCGGCATCAATGGCCGCGCGGACTGTCTTCACGGCAGCGCGCATCTTGCCTTTGGTGTATCGGTTGCGCAACCACTTTCGATACGAAACACGTATTTGCTTCTTCGCTGACTGAGTATTCGCCACGCTTGCTCCTTCAAGACTGCTAAATCTCACATATCGAGGTCGAAGTATACCGTATCTCGTTGTTTTGTCCAGCGTGAATCCACTTTGACTTACCTGTCTCTCAAGCTATCATCCGAGCATAACTTTCTTTCAGAAGGAGGATTATCTTATGAAGCGCTGGTCACTGATTTTGGTATCTGCATTGATGGTCGTGGCTGTCCTGTCGATGGCAGGCTGCCAGTCCCAGGGGAAGGCCCTGGTCGTCGGCACGTCTGCTGACTATGAACCCTTTGAGTACGTTGACGAGAACGGCAACTATGTGGGCTTCGACATCGAGCTGATGGAGGAAGTCGCCGCACGGCTCGATATGGAGATCGAGTGGCAGGACATCGCTTTCGATGGGCTCATCGGCTCGCTGCAGAGCGACAAGATCGACGCCATCGTCGCTGCTATGAGTGCCACCCCGGAGCGCGAGGAACAGGTGGACTTCACGAAGCCCTACTTCATCGGCGCCGATGCTATCATCGTTGCTGAGGGATCCGGCATTGAGATCAACAGGAATGAGGACATGGCTGGGCACACGGTCGGTGTCCAGACCGGAACGATCCAAGAGGAATGGATTGATACGAACATTGATGCTGAAGTCTCGCGCTACGAGCGGGCTGAGCAGGCGATCATGGATCTGAAGAGTGGTCGTATCGACGTCGTCGCTATGGACTACTACGCTGCGTCTTCGTTTATGACTCAGGGTGGACTTGAGTTGGCTCTGAAGACCGAGTTCTCCGGCGAGCATATGGCGATTGCCGTAAAGGAAGGCAACACCGAGCTGCGCGATCAGATTGATGCTGTCGTCGCCGAACTGCAGGCTGAGGGATTCGTTGAGGAGCTCGCTATGAAGTATCTCTCCGGCAACTAGGCGTTGGCTATATGACGTCGGCGGTCTGGCGCTCGTTGCCCTATGTGATGGGTGGCATCGGTTACACGGTGCTGATCACCCTCATTGCCCTGGCGGTCGGGTTCCTGATCGGGACGCCGATTGCCTTGGCCCGTGTGTATGGCAAGCGGTCGCTGAATCTGCTGGCCCTTGGCTATACTGTCGTGCTGCGCGGGGTTCCGTCGCTTGTGGTGCTGTTCATTGCCTACTACGTTCTAGCCAGTGCGGTCAACTTGCCGCCCTTCCTGGCGGGGTGTGCTGCACTGGGGATCTGTAGCAGTGCCTACCAGGCGGAGATCTTCCGGGGTGCCATTCAGGCTGTCAGTCCAGGCCAGATGATGGCTGCGCGTGCTCTGGGGATGAAACGTGGACAGGCGATCGTGAACATCATTCTCCCTCAGGCCCTGCGCAATGCCATCCCGGGCTGGTCCAACGAGGCCGCCGTCGTCGTCAAAGATTCATCTCTGGTCTATGCGGTGGGGTTGGCGGAGTTGATGCGGCGTGCTCAACAGGTCAACGGCACCTTGCATGAGCCGTTGCTGATCTTCTTCATCACCGGTGCCGTCTACTTCCTGCTGACACTAGCGACGAGTCGTTTATTGAGTTGGGTGGAGCGCAAGACGCAGATTCCCGAGATGGTGGTCGCTCGGTAACAGATGCGCACCACGGTAACCATGCACCTATCACGATACACGGGGCGGCACCTGACCAGGTGCCGCCCCGCCGCATACAGCGGATCACGAATCCGGCTTGGCTTACGCTTCTTCCTCCGGCCCGTCCTCTTCTGAAGCCTCGTCTTCCTGCCGTGCGAAGAAGCAGAGCATCACGCTGCCGTAGGTGCGTTGATCAAAGAGGGTCAGGTTTTCCAGTACGATGTTTTCGTATTCACTGGGATTGATCTGGACGATGACCCATCCGTCCTCGTAGAGCCAGCCGGGGTTTGCATCGATGAGATACAGCGTCTGTGTCCACCATCCGCGGTATTGTGGGGGCGCGACGAAGACATAGTCAAACGGTGTGGGTGACCGCTCAAGGTACCTGAACACATCTGCGCGGACCAGGGATGCGCGTTCCTCCAGGTTGGTCGTGCGTAAATTGGTCTGAATGGTGCGCAGCGCGGCTGCGCTTTTCTCCACCAAGACCGCACGCTCAGCTCCCCGGCTCAACGCCTCAATGGTGACCTGGCCGGTACCGGCGAAGAGATCGAGGAACTCCGAGTTCTTCACGTGTGAATCAATGATACTGAAGAGCGCTGCTTTCGCTCGGTTGGTCATAGGTCGGGTACCAGGGCCTTTGACGGACCGAAGTTGTCGTCCCCTGGCTGTCCCAGCGATTACACGCATGATCTGTCAGTTCTCTCCATTCGTTGGTACAAGTGCTGGTGTCCCCTCAGCCTCGGTCGGTGTATTGGGTACCCTTGGCGTATCATCATCCATGGTGAGGTCCTCGGCTTCGGCCGTAGGTGGCTCTTGGCGTGTATCTGCTTGGATCTCACCCGTGACTGGCGTTTGGCCCGGTTTGCCACCTGCTGCTCTCCTGATGCGGTGAGACATCGGCCTCAACAGCTTCGGGCTGGCAATGACGCCGATGATCCCTCCCCAGAGCAGTCCCCACAGTGCAAGAGCCAGCAGCCCGATCAACTGGGCGGACAGCTGCTGCGCGTTGCCGGCAACAAAGAGTCCGACAACGCCCGGGCCGACGATGGCACCTTCGGGAGAGAGCCCCTGTCCCATTCCGTTCCATCCCTGTCCCCAGCGACCATCAGCCAGAAAGGCTAATCCCAGGACACCGGGAAGGCCACTGGTCAGGGCCAACGAAACGGCAGTTGCCGCGTTTTGGCTGCGTAGTCTCTTGTTTGCCACGAAATGGATCAACGGGAAGAGCAGGCCGGCCAGCAGCCCGATAACCAGTGCTGCCCAGGGCGGCACAAACGGCGCGCAGGCGAGCAGCGCTCCCCATCCGGCGCCAAGGCCCAGCGATGAAAGCAGGGTCTCGGGTCTGCCGGTGGCCATCCAACCATATAGCTGTGAGGTCACAACGGCACCGGCCATCCCCAGGAGTACATTCATAGCCGCTCGGTACCAGTCGATAGCGGCGCCGGAGACGTGGAAAGGTTGGGAGAGCCCCCATCCGAGCCACCCGATGCCCATCAACAGGGCGCCGATGTTGGAGAGTAGCGGACTATAGTTTGAGGGCGGTGCCGGGTCTTCCTCTGGGTCCGGGCGATGTCCTTGAAGCAGCAGCACCGGCAGCACAATTGTGCCTGGGAGCCACAGGACCAGCGCACT
>JAGHDT010000292.1 GCA_021159805.1 Anaerolineae bacterium | reverse complement strand
GCAATGGTCATCCGTCGGCATTCTGGAAGACCGCGAATACTACGACGTCGAACTGATCGCGCCCAGTGGCGGCGACACCGTGACCATCCGCGCCTACACACGATCGACGGTCTGGCGCGTGCCGAGCGACCTCTACCCCGGCGACACAGAGGAAAACCGCGCCTACTCGTGGCGCGTCATCGTCGTGCGCCGGGTGACCGGGGGGACGGATCCCGATTACAAGATCATTGGGCAGGCAGGGCGGAGACGGGGTTTCACATGGGAGCCGGGGGAACCAACAGAACCATAGGACAAGCCTTACGAAGGGAGAGCGCAGCTATGCAGAGTCTGAAGAGCCAGCAGATCGTAGCGGACTTCTTCGCGCAAGGTTATCGGGTCTCAGGGACCTTCCAGTTCAGCACACGCCTCTTCGCCGACGTCATCTATGACACCAATACCAACTACCTGGCCATTCAGCAGGCCTACCTGTCGCCCATCACAGACCCGGCCAAGATCAGCGCCTACTACAGGACCACGACCATGAACAAGGCCAGTCTGGACTTCATCCTGATGATTGAGCAGAAGGACGGCTTGCGCCGCGACCAGCGGTACGCACTGGGGGCCACATCGTTTGATCTATGCCTCACGGTGCCTTTCTTCGAGATCAAGGGCCGCTTGCCGTCAACCAGACACGCCTTCGATGCGCGCGCCTTCTTGACGCGGGAAGCGGGCGCCTTCATCACCCTGCTGGATGTGACCGCACGCTGCACCTTCAACCCTGATGTAAGCTACCAGGGCGGCGCAGCGCTGATTGCGAGAAGTTCAATAAGCTTCCTGGGAGAACACCAGTCCACCGAGGAATGAGCGCAGAGCGTGGGCGGAGTTCAGACACAGCACGACAGGTTTGAATTCAACACCGCCGCTTCGCACGCCACCGAACGTGTCAAGTGGAGGCTCTGTCAGTCACTGAGAACCGCATGTTAAGGAGAAATGATGGCTCGCGTTCTCATCATCGATGACAGCCCCGATATGCTGGCAATGCTGCGCACCTTCTTCAAGCGCCGGACCAGCCACGAGGTTATGTTAGCTACGAACGGCAAGAACGGCCTGGCTATAGCCACGGAGAATGCCCCCAACCTGGCATTGGTCGATGTGATGATGCCGGGGATGGACGGCTACGAGGTCGTCCGCAGACTGCGCGCCGATCCCAAGACCCGCACGATGGGTATCATCATCCTCACGGCACGCGGCCAATCCGTCGATCAGCAGGCAGCACTGCAGGCCGGCGCCGATATGCACCTCCCAAAACCTGTCGATATGGAGGTGCTGGCGGATGCGGTGGAGACCGTTCTACTGAAAGCCAGGCCCGCCGGCAAGGGGATTATCTTGCCGGTCATCGGGCTTAGAGGTGGTACGGGGGTGACCACCGTCGCCGTGAATCTCGCGGCGCTCCTCCAGCAGGTTGGCCCCACGGTCCTCTGGGATCTCTCGCCCGCGTCAGGGCACGCTGCCCTTTTTTTGGGACTCCAACCGAAGACGCACTGGGGAATCTATCTCCGCGATCCAGCGCAGCCGGTCGAGCCGCTGATCATGCACCATCGCTCCGGCCTCCGCGTGCTCTGCGCGCCGCCGATCCCTGGCCTGTTCGGCTGGTTCAGCGACGGTAGAGCCGCAGCCCTGCTCAAGAGCCTGTCAGCAGACGCGCAATTTGTGGTCATTGACATGCCCTCGACCTTCGACGCTGCCGTCGGCCCGATCCTCTCTGCCGCCGAAAAGGTTCTCGTCATCACCGGGGCCGACCCCCCGGCGATCCAGACCACACTGGCAACGCTACAGATCCTGAAGAGATGGAACGTTGAGGTCGTGCTCGCCCGCAATGCCGCCAGATCCGGCAGGCATCTGGAGACGCGGGCTCTGGAGCAGGCGATGCGGGTGACCATCCACGTCGATCTGCCCTATGATCCCAATCAGAGCCTGGCGTTAGGCAAGGGGGTGCTCCTGGCGCTGGCTAAACCGGACAGTCCTTTGATCGCCGCGCTGAAGCCGACAGCCCAACAGCTCCTGGGGTCCTGACACCTCGATAGCCACGAGAAGCGCGGTCGCACAAACTCCCGCTCTTCTCGCGCGCTTCAGATGAACGTGCTACGGTCGGTGCCCGATCGACACGATCGGCTCGATCGACACGATCTACCAACCGATCGACACCCGGCCCAGCATCACCAGGAACAGCAACCCGATCACGATCACGTCAAGCAGCAACAACAGCGCCAAGACGAACTGCTGCCACGGCAGCAAGCCGGGCAGCCGCAGGCTGAGTCTGCGCTTGGGAGTGGTCGCCTCAATCGCATCTTCCAGCTCATCGGCCTCAACCTGGCCGCGCAGCGCATCCATAAGGTCAGCATCGGTCTCCGGAGCTTGCGCTGCCGGCACCACCAGCGCCGGGGTCACCTCAGACATAGCTTCTGCAGGTTCGGGCTCAGGCGTGTAGACCAGGGGCTCTGAAGACGCAAAGTCAAAGACATCGTCATCGCTCTCTGCGCCCTCTTGATCGTCGTCGCTTCCTTGCGCGGCCAATTCTACCAACCAGTCGGGAACATCGCTCATCGCTGTACCTCCGGTCACTGAATTCGAGCGCTAGCCAGGATCGCGTCTGTTGCACGTGCACACTACAGATTGTAGCATACGCCAATAGGAGTCACAAGTCAACTTGGATGCCCTGCCCCGCAGCTTCTACAGCCGAGAACCGGACCTCGTGGCCCACGCGTTGATCGGCAAACAGTTGATTCGCATCGTTGATGAGGCGACTGTGGTCTGCCGCATCGTCGAGACTGAGGCCTACCGTGGCGCCGGTGACGCCGCCTCCCACGCTTATCGCGGCCGCACCGCGCGTAACTTCCCCATGTTCGGTCCACCGGGCCACGCCTACGTCTACTTCATCTATGGCGTCCACTGGATGTTCAACATCACCGCGCACCCCGCAGGCACACCTGGCGCGGTGCTCGTCCGTGCAGTCGAACCACTGAGCGGCCTGGATCTCCTCCGCCGGCGTCGCCCCCAGCAGGACCAGGCTACGCGCATCGGGCGCCCGCAGCCCGACCGGGATCTCACCAACGGGCCGGCCAAACTCGCAAAGGCACTCGACCTCAGCGGCGACCACAACAACCTGGATCTCTGCGGCGGCGCCGAGATCACTATCACCGACGGCGCCCTGAGCGTCGGCGAGACTGTCGCCACTGGCCCCCGCATCCGCGTTCCCGGCGGGGAGGATGCCCAGGCCCGCCCATGGCGCTTCTGGATCGCCGGGAACCCGTGGGTATCGCGATGAAGGGAGAAGGGAGAAGGGAGAAGACGCTTGGAGCGGAGGGGCTGTGCGTATATCTAGGTTCAGCCGTTACCTCGACCATCCGCTCGCCAGTACAGCGCAGAACGGGACCCGGTGATCCCTCTTGACGTCTTTGGGCT
>JAGHDT010000069.1 GCA_021159805.1 Anaerolineae bacterium | reverse complement strand
CCACGATATCGAAGTTGTTATAGAAGCCGCCTGCGATCTCGTGGTCCTCCAGCACCGCACCATACGTCGTTCCGGTGTTCGCTGAGTCCACCTGAGCCCAGATGGCCGCGCCGTCCCTGGGTGGCCAATCCACTTGGCTGTACGACGCCCAGTAAGCACCATCGTACATTCGCAGCGTCATCTCCTCACCGGGCGCCAGCGGAAGAGCCGCCGCGGTCACCCCCCAGACCATACCCTCGCCGGCCACGTCGTTCCAGATCTGGTTCACTTCTGTGGGTTCCGGACTCGGGTCAATGTACAGATCCACCCAGAAAGCCTCCGTCACCGGCGCATTTCCCTTGTTCTTGATCACCACCTCCACACCCAGCGCACCGGGGCGGATCTCATTCACGATCAGATCTGGCGCGGCATGGTACTGTCGCACCACGCAGGGCAGATAGACGTGCGCGATCTCAGCTTGCGCCACCAACACAACCGGCAGCGGCCCCACGACGCCCACGTTGCCGGCCTCATCTTCGGCCTCCACGAACAGGGCATAGGTACCCGCCTGAGAGAGCCACAGCGTATCGGTGAGGACCCAGGTCCCCGCATCGAATGTTACGCGTGACGCCACGTCCGTCCCATCCGGCGCCGTGCCCGCCAGGCGCACCACGCCCACCGCCCCGCTGTCCGAAACCGTGCCAGCAAACCGCAGTACGTCATCGAGGGACGAGGGTGCTTGTGGCCAATCCGTGACCACGATCTCCGGCGGTACACTATCCGCCACGACAGTGACGCGGAGCGGTGCCGTAGTGCGGTTCCCCGCCGCGTCGGCAGCATAGATCTCAAAGGACCGCGACTCAAAGTCCAGGGTCTGCTCATCGCCAAAGACACTGAAGTACCACCGTCCCGCCCGCAGCGCCCCATCCTGTGGTACAAGGATGAGCCGTCCACCCCTGTAACTCCCATCGGAGGCAGTGGGATCAGTGTCGCAGATCGACAAAGTCCACGTGCCCTGCCCCTCCTCATCAAGAAACGCAAGCAGAGGCGCTGACGGTCGGGCCTCACGATCATAGGTCGGCGCATCGAACTCATCATTCCGGGTGGTATGCAGGAATCCGGTCGCGCCATCGTACAACAGGACATCGTAGTGCTGAGCCACATCTCTCCCGTCGGGCGTGACAATCGCCACCTCGGTCCCGCTCGGAGATCGCAAGACAACCCGCAGGTCATCGCGATGCGTATGCGAGATGGCGAGGCCGACTCGCACCTCCCCGATCGTCACCGTGTCAGAGACGACGAAGGTGCGTTCCGAGCATACGGTCCCGCCCAGCGAGACTGGCCCCGCCGGCAGATCATCCACGGTGAGTCCCGCAGCGGCGCTCCCCGAGGCCGGGTCCAGCCATAGCTGCGCAGTTTCACACACACTGTCCTCGCAGACGAACACATCCCCCAGGCCATGGTTGTCCACGACAGTGCCGCGCAGCGCATACGGTGTCCTGTTCACAACCAGCGCCTGCGCGCCCGCCGTGGTGCCGGACAGCGTCACATCCGGCGGCTCCGCGTCAACCTGGAACCTGTAGGCTGGAGTCCAGTCGCCGGTCTGGCCGAACGCATCCGATGCCCGGATCCGAACGGCAAAGGTGTCGCCTTCAACAAGGGCGATCCCCCCGTTCGCCGACACCAAATCCCACGGGCACGCCCAGACACCATCCTGAGGAGTGATATCCGGGCACACCAGCAGCCTGGTAGCGCCCGCTGGCGTTGTCACCTCCGCTCGGACAACGGGCACGCCTGAGCGATCATATGCATAACCGCGCAACGTGGTAGTTCTTGTGGGCACCCACACGGATGGAGCACTTATGCCATAGAACTGCGGTGCAGCATCATCTAGGCGGTGATCGATCCAGACCCATTCAACCGGCGGACCGCTGTCCGGATGCGCATGATCGTACACCAGCACATCGATCGCAGCCCACGGCTCTGCGTCCGCCACCGTCTCCCCCTGCACCGTCGCGCTGGCACTCTCCCCGGGCGCCACATCGCCCAAGAGCAGATCGACGAACTCAGGGTTGCTGCCCACTAGCTGCAGCCCGTAGTGTGCAGTGACACGCAGGCTCACGCCGGAAGCCGTCTCTGTGCCCCGGTTGTGATAGCTGATCGTGGTGCTGATGGGCAATCCGACGCCTAACAACTGTCCCTCCGTGCCGAAACTTGTGCTCACATCGGCCGGCGGTGCACCGAACATCGGATCCCACAGCCGGACCAGGCCATCCTCAAAGTAGCGCGCCATCCGCCCGGCAGGCGTCGTGACAACCGTCACGAGCGCATCCGTGTCAGGCGTGCCCGCGCTGGGACAGATACCTGTCGCGAGCATGTTCCATCGGTAAGCTCGAGCCAGGCCAAACGCCACTGCATCCGTCCCCGCCGGAGCCCCGGCCAGCACACTGCTTACAGGATTCTCGGCCGGCATCGTCGCCCAGAGCCGCATCGAGGTCTCCTCGGTGGCAAACGCCACCACACTCAGAGCGCCGCCGGCAGGTAGCCCTACCTGGCTGAACGGGAGCGCCAACTCGGTCAGGCCATCATACAGCGACGGATCGTACCGGAAGTTGGCTGCGGACAGCTGCGTATCGGTCACCCACGCCGTGCCGGACCATCGCCAGAGCCACGCCGTTGCGCTGTCCTCGATCTGGATCATCAGGTCGGCTTTCATCAGCCGAGCGGGATCGCCACTGCGCGGCTCACCGCCGACGGTCGAAGCCGGCGTGACGCCGGGAAGGCTGAGCTCGTCGGCCGCCGGCTCTCCCGCATAGGGGTTGTAGGCCAGACTGGTGCCCCCGGCCCCGGTATCCAGGTAGAGGTACAGGTCGCCCTGAACATCCCAGTCAGCGCCGGACCAGGCCAGCCGCAGATTATCGGCATCCCACGTGGTATAGAAGCGCTGCTCGGGCGTGCCCGCGTTACCGTCGGAGCCGGTCCTGGCTGCACGGCTGTCGACGCCGACAAGGTTGCACGGCTCATCCAGCCACCCGATGGTGTGCTCTGCTACCGGAGCAGGAGCATAGGCGGGCGTCAGGTGCTCATCCACATAGATCGGCCCCAACGTCTGTGACGTGCTGTTCCCCGCAACGTCAACGACGATGACATGAGCATACAGCCGCTGGGCCTCCGAGGCCACCCCAACGTGTTCGCGTGCGGCAGGACCATAGAGGGTCAAGCTCGCATCTGGTACAGCGCTCTCGGACCATCCTGCGCGATAGCCGACCACGTCGGTGCTGGCACTGCCCGTCCAGGCAATGCCAAGCGCCGGCGCACTGTCGTCGCGCAGGGTTATCCCCGGTGAGATCACCGTTGCCCCTCCGACACCATCCCGGTGGGTCAACGTGACGGTCACACCATCCGGGGCCACGGCATCGGCCCAGACCACGCGGCTGACCTCCACAGCGTGTCCAGCGGCATCCGTGGCGCGAGCGCTGAGCGTCACCGGTTCGCCGGCAGGTGGCACGTTGCTTCCGGACCACACGGCGGCGGTAAAGGTATGGGTGTCCGTCGGCACACGCGCCTCCGTCCACGGAAGATCGCCGTACCGGACCTGCAAACGTGCCACCCCGACGCTATCGGTCACCATACCGCCTACCGTGACATAGCCGGCATCATCGAAGGTCGCGTCGGTGATGCTGTCGGTAGTGATCACGACCTGCGGCGGCGCTACGTCGATGGTCACCGTAGGGCCAGGCACCGTGTCCGTTGTCGAATCGCCGGCCCAGTCCAGAACCTGAGTGGTGATCGTGTAGGTACCTTCAGCCACCGGCGTCCACGTAGTGGTCCATAGGGTTTGAGTGACATAACTCGTCACGGTCCACGTCATCACGGACGTCGGCACACCATTCACCGACACGGTCACAGCGCGCAGTGCATCCAACGCGTAAGCAACGCCCTCAACGGTGACGGGAGCCAATACGTCCAGAGCCGCACCGTCCATCGGAGAGTTCACAGCACTGACGAAAGCATCGGGCCCGGTCGCCAGCCTCTGCACGGTCAGATCGTTCGGTCCCACAGTGACAGACGCGCACTGGTTGAACAGGTCACACGCCCTCAGCGTGAAAGGAGCTTTATCGTCCTCCAGGCCACGGCCAGGCGGGTTGATGGCAACAGCCTTGGGCGTCGTATAGACATCCGTATACCACGTTTCATCGAGATACTCGATCGCGTTGGTCCCGGTGTACGTGCAGTCAGCTCCCACGGCATCTGTGAATACGTGGCCGCGCGCGTTGTAGTCCTTGACCGATAGCCGGTAGCCATGCATGGCAAAGGGCGAATAGTCACCCTGCAACGTCAACGTGACCCGCGGCGCCGCCGTGTCGAACTCCCCGGCCCAGACATCCGGCACTAGATTCGCACGTCCGAACTGATCTGTGACACGGAGATCAACCTGGTGGGGGCCCTCCACGCCCGCCACCTGCGTGGACCACGGCGTCAGAGCAGCGCCGGCGTCGGCGACCGGCAGATCCTGCCACCGTTGCGGATCGGCCAGCGCCCTGATCTCATACTCATCCAGATCCCGGGCGTAGACTGCAACCTCATCCATGGAGCCGGCAAATGCCTCAGCACCCCCGGGTCCCAAAGCGCCGACTGTCAGGGGCATACGGT
>JAGHDT010000360.1 GCA_021159805.1 Anaerolineae bacterium | reverse complement strand
TTCGCTTCCACGGGCTTCGGCTATATCGAGCAGGGACGTCGTGGCCTCCCCGTCGATGGACTGATGGTCTATGACGTGACAGCTTTCACCGAGAAGCCTGACGCTGGAACGGCTGAGGCGATGCTGAAGAGCGGCAACTATGTGTGGAATGGGGGTATGTTTATCTGGCGCGCTGATCGGATCCTCCAGGAATTCGAGCGACAGATGCCGGCGTTCTACGGGCAATTGATGGAGATTGCCACGACTCTCGGTACGCCTGAGTATGACGACGTCCTGGCACGTGTGTGGCCCACCGTTGAGAAAGAGACTATCGACTTCGGCATCATGGAGGGAGCAGAAGATGTCGTCGTGCTTCCCGTCGAGATCGGTTGGTCCGACGTGGGCAGCTGGGCAAGTGTCTTTGATGTGCGCCCAGCTGATGAGGATGGCAACATCCTCTTGGGCCCGCACGAGAGCATTGATACCACCAACACTCTGGTCTATGGCAGCAAGCGACTGATCGCCACGATCGGTGTCGATAACCTAATCATCGTGGACACGCCGGATGCCCTACTGATCTGTCGGCGCGGCCACGAACAGGATGTGAGGGCAATCGTGAATCGTCTCAAGGCAGCAGGGGACGAGTCGCTGTACTAGTGGTTGCCCTGAATCCCGCTGCTCAGGCCGTGCGCTCAATCAAGGAGACCTAGCATGCTATATCCGATCCAGAACAGCCAACGCAACAAGCTTGATATCTCAGGCATCTGGGATTTTCAGATTGACCCGGATGGTTTGGGTGAGGGGGAGGGGTGGTTCCACAGACTGCCGGCGGCGCGTCCAATGGCGGTGCCCGGCAGCTGGAATGAGCAGTACGAGGATCTCTTCGACTACTTCGGTCTGAGCTGGTACGTCACGCGGACGTACGTCCCGCAGAGTTGGCGGGGCCAGCGCATCTTCATCCGTGTGGGTTCGGCCAGTTACCTCGGAACCGTGTACGTCAACGGAAAGGAGACCGGTTCACACGAGGGGGGGCATCTGCCTTTTGCTTTCGAGATCACTGACCTCGTGATATGGGATCAGGAAAACGTCATCGCCATCAGCGTGGAGAATCACCTTAGGCCGACGCGAGTTCCCTCTGCCGGTATGGAAGCTGCCAGCTTGACAAAGGGGTATCCCTCAACCACCTTTGATTTCTACCCCTTCGCGGGACTGCATCGCCCTGTGGTGCTCTACTCTGTGCCGCAGAGTCACATTGAGGATATCACGGTTGTTACCTCCATTGATGGCGACGCCGGCACCGCGAAGGTGACCGTGAAGATCAACACTGAACGGGCGAAGGGGAGGGTGATCCTGGTGGGCGAAGACCAGAGACTCGACGCCTCGCTCCAGTTCGAGAATGGGGTTGCGGAAACCACGGTGGCGGTGCCATCGGCCCATCTCTGGTCCGACGCGGATCCCTATCTCTATGATCTCACCGTCGTCACGGACTCCGATAAGTACTCGCTGAAGGTAGGTGTTCGCACGGTTGAAGTCCGGGGGAGACATATCCTGCTGAATGGCAGGCCCGTGCAACTGAACGGGTACGGGCGGCACGAAGATTTCTATGCCAGCGGCAAAGGTCTGAACCTGCCTCTTATGGTCAAGGATTACCAACTGATGCGCTGGACGGGCGCGAACAGCTATCGCACGTCTCACTACCCCTATTCGGAAGAGGAGATGATGTTGGCTGATCGTGAGGGGTTCCTGATCATTGACGAGACCCCGGCTGTGAGCTTGCAGTTCGACAATGAGGAGAACGTGGCCGAGCGGTACCGTATGTGCATCCGGCAGATCGATGAGCTGCTAGTGCGGGATAAGAACCACCCCAGCGTCGTGATGTGGAGTGTCGCCAACGAGCCTATGCCTCCCAATATGATGGCGCGCCTCACCGGGCAGGCGACCGAGGAGGATCCTCTGGCCAAAGCCGGCAAGGATTTCCTGACCAATCTTCTGCGCCACGCCCGCCGGCTTGACCCCAGCCGTCCGGTGACGTTTGCCGGCGTGATGGGAAGTCCGCTGGATTGGCAGGAAGAGTGCGATGTGGTGTGCGTGAATCGCTATTGGGGCTGGTATCTGCATGGTGGGGAACTGCAGAAGGGCTTTGAAATGCTCGACCAGGAGCTTGACACCATATGGGAGAGACTGGGAATGCCCATCATTGTGACGGAGTTCGGCGCCGACACGCAACCTGGTCTGCACGGCCACCCAAGCGTGATGTGGACCGAGGAGTATCAGGCCGCTTTCATCCGGGGCTATCTTGAGGTCGCAGCGCGTAAGGACTTCGTGGCCGGTATGCAGGTTTGGAACTTCGCAGACTTCGCTGCGGTACAGTCCATCATGCGGGTCGGTGGTATGAATATGAAGGGGGTTTTCACACGGGCACGCCAACCCAAGATGGCGGCCCACGTCCTGCGGGAGTTCTGGACGAAGGAACGGCAACCGCGCCCTCAGGCTGTGGCGAATAGTGAGACGGAACGAACACCACCTGTGATTGAGGGTGAAGATGAGATTGGTGCAGCGTTGGCGGGTCTGGCCCAGCTGCTCGCGCGCAGACATCCTGATCTGAAGACCGTTCTGCAGTTTGATTTCGGTGGGGACGGCGTCTACCGGCTGGTGGCTGAGAGGGGGAGCTGCCACGTTGAATCAGGTGCGGGCGAGGCAGTCGCCACACTACGCCTGACCTGGGCCGACGCGCAGCAGCTCTTTGCAGGCAGACTCAACCCTATGG
>JAGHDT010000056.1 GCA_021159805.1 Anaerolineae bacterium | reverse complement strand
GGCGAATACAGCTATGTAGTCGTGATCGCTACTGAACCACCTCGCGTCATTTGCCGGGGAGACTCGCTTCTGCCACACGATATTCGCGATGAAATTCTCCTCCCCAAACACCTCATTCATCAGCAGCCGCAGATGATGCACCTCGTTGTCGTCGATGCTCACGAAGATTACACCGTCGTCCCGCAGGAGCTGGCGCGCGAGGAAGAGCCGCGGGTACATCATCGTGAGCCAGTCCGAGTGGTAGCGCCCGCGGGTCTCAGGGTTGCTGGTGAGGACGTTGCCCTCGGCGTCGATCTGGCCCGTCTTCTCCAGGTAGGCTTTCAGCGGCTCGCGATCGTCGTCCCTGTAGATGAAGTCATTGCCGGTATTGTAGGGCGGGTCGATGTAGACCATCTTGACCTTGCCCACGTAGGCCTTGTAGAGGAGTTTGAGCACCTCCAGGTTCTCGCCCTCGATGAAGAGGTGCTTGGTGGTCTCCCAGTTGACCGACTCAGCGGGGACGGGCTGGAGGCTGGCGGCGCTGGGCGTCTGGATGGCGCGGAAGGCCTCCGCTTTGCCGGCCAAGGTGAAGGTGTAGGCGTTGTCATCGGCCAGGGCGTCGCGATCGCCGAGGGTGGCGAGCAGGCGGTCGCGATCGATCTTGCCCTCCGTCACGCACTCGGGGAAGATCCGCTTGAGCTTCTCGATCTGCATCCTGACGAAGTCAGGCGTGGTCTTGGTCGCTGGTTCGATCTCTGAGTCTGCGTCGGTCATAACGTGCCTTTCGAGATGGGTGATACAAGAACCGCGCGCGGGCGTCTTTCGTAGAAGCCCACACTCCGCACTCCTACCGGCAGGAGAGAATGCCCTTTTGTACCTGGGGCCGAGAAAACGAACGATCAGCCGCTGAACAGGGCGCAGGTTCGTCATCTGGCGGGTCACAACGTGGTCGCCGGCCCAAGTGGAGAGGATGCCGACTCCTTCAAGCGTGCACGGCGGCTAAATGTAGAGATCTCTCCTGGCGTACGTCAGGTACGCGCCGATCATGCTCACAACAACGATCCCAATGGACAGCCCAACAGAGGTCATATCCAGCCTTGATTCACGCAGCATCACACCTGCATCGAAATAGTGGAATGGAGAAAAGTATTTGAGGAAATCGAGGTGCTCACTTAGCCCTGAAATGATGAAGAGGAAGTAAGTTCCCAGCAGCAGAGATACGGCCAGTGAACCGGCTTGCTTGTACCGTCTCATGGCGCAGCCCAGGAAGATACCCACCGCCAGGAATATCATCTGCACGATGAATAGCGCCAGCATACACAGGGCCAGGAAACGATAGAATTCACTGTCAGGCTGATACTGTGCCGCGGTGGCCAGAGCAGCGCCCCAAGTGATGAACAGCAGGCCAATGCAGTTGACAAGCGTGGCCAGGGTCTTGGCGGTCACCAGGCGGCCGCGGGTCACCGGCAGGGCTAGCGCAAACTCGACAGTCTTGTCGCGCTCTTCCTTGGTGATGATGTCGCTGCCCCACATAGCCGCGGCAATGGAGAGGAGGAGCGCAAAGTAGGTGTACATCACGCCGAAGAAGCCGGTGATGGTGGTCAGATTGAATGCGTTGAGATTGAAAGCAGCCAACACCGCCGGCGGCAGATCGTCCAATATGGCCAGCATCTCAGGGTTGCCCGCATAGGCGGAAAACTTGGCCATCCCCATCACCACGAACAAGATCACAATGCCGCCCCAGATGAGCAGCGATTTCAGGTTTGCCTTTAGTTCTCTCAGAAAGATATTCATCTCTTGGCCTCCTCACACTACAGCAGGGATATTCCTCCTGATATAGAGCACATAACTGCCCACCAGAGAGATTATGATCGCCGAGACACTGATCATCACGAGGGGCAGGTCATAGGCGGTGTGCTGGATGATGTAGTTGGGGTCGAAATGCTTGAAAGGGCTGATCTTCTCCCATACACTCTCGCCCAGCATGCTGCCAAACGCGCTCAGCACGTACATCCCAAACGCGAGCGCCATCGAATAGGGGGTCACGTTCCTGATCCTCTTCACCAACAGTGAAATCACCAGGCCGACGGTCAGGAAAAACAGCTGAAATACCACGATGCTCAGCAGCAACAGCAGCAGCGGTTTGGTTTCATACGCTCTATCCCCTCTGAACAAGCTGATAAAGCTGAAGCTGCTGATCCAGACGACGATATTGGTGAGCGTCAAGCTGCTCAGCGCGGCGAGCAACTTGCTGGTCAAGATCTGCGCGCGTCCCACCGGCTTGGCCAACAGGAAATCCGCCGTCCATTCTCTTTCTTCGATCGAGACCAGCGAAAACCCGTAATTCGCGGCCTGGATCGCCAGACAGATCTGGGTGAAGAGAAAGGCAAAACTGTAGAACCCCAACACGGTCGAAAGGTCCAGGCCGTTCATCCCAAAGGCCATGCGCAGTTCTTCCGGGAACCTGGATATCGCTTCGTTCAAGAGCGCCGCATCTTGCGCCATAGAGGAGAAGACCGAAGTGTAAACAAAGATCAACGCTGCCACCGCCACAGACCAGGTGATCACGGATCTCAAGTGCATTCTGAACTCTTGTTTGAATATGTTCACGCTCATGGCCATCACCTACTCGTAGTAGTGCATAAAGATTTCTTCCAGGGTCGGCTCCTCAATCGTCACATCGGAGAGCGTGATTCCACCGATCTTGCGCATGATCGTATTGATGTCGCCCTTGTAGAAGAAGTGGACCGTGCCATTGTTGTGCTCCAGATTGCTCACGCCGGGCATGTCGAAATAGGCGGGATCGAGGTTGTCACCGGCGACGCTGATCCTCTTGTAATTGTTCTGCTGCAGCGTAAGAATGTCAGCGATTTCAGCGATCCGGCCCTCTTTGATGATGCCCACCCGGCTGCACAGGCGTTGCACTTCGCCCAGGATGTGCGATGAGAAGAAGACCGTCACTCCGCGTTGGTTCTCCTGCCGGATGAGTTGGAAGAATTTTCGCTGCATGAGCGGGTCGAGGCCGGCAGTGGGTTCGTCGAGGAACAGCAGTTTGGGCTGGTGCAAAAGCCCCTGCACGATCCCGACTTTCTTCTTGTTGCCGTAAGAGAGATCGTCAATCCGGCGGTGTAGGTCCAGCTCCATGATTCCGGCCAACTCGTGCAACCTTTTCGTGCAGTCTCTGTTGTAGAAGCTGGCCGAGTATGTCAGAAGGTCGATCACTTTCATGCCTTCGTAGTAGAAAACGTCGGAGGGCAGATATCCGATCTCCTGTCTGAGTTCGGGCCCATACTTGATGCAGTCCTTGCCAAAGATCGTGGCGCTGCCGCTGGTGGGATATATCAGCGACAGGAAGAGCCGGATTGTGGTTGATTTTCCCGCCCCGTTCGGCCCAATAAAACCGAAAATCTCCCCCTCTGCCACCTGAAACGAGACATCAATGATACCTCGGGCTTTTCCATAGGTCTTGGTGAGATGGCTGGCTTCGATTATACTCATAGTGATGCTCCTTCTTGTGGGCTTCGACCCGCAATTGGCTGCTTTTCTTTTGGCATCACACGAGCTCTCAGGGATGACCTGGTTGTCACGTGGCCGCCCGGCCACACTATGCAGCCCAGGAGGGAAGTTGTCAAGCTGCATTTCTTTCGTACGCCGGGTCGATTGTTCTGAGTGGTGTGGCAGGGGAAGGGGCCTTCACCCCGCACGCTCAGAAGCGCGCCTTCCCACTCCCACACTCCGCGGACTGCGTCCCCTAAAACGGGGACTGCGTCCCCTGAAACGGGGACTGCGCCCCGCTGGGGTCGGTATTCCTCTGGTTAGGACTCAACCCGAAGACGGGCTCGGCGCGTCTGCGGACCGCGGGCGTCTCGCCCGCAGCTTTGCGCCATGAGGAACTGTGCGGTTTGCGATAGCAGCTGCGCACCTCCGGCCGGGGAGCAGAGCGGGCGAGACGCCCGCGGTCCCAGCAGAGCTCTCGCGCGCAGGCCCGTGAGCCCGCGCCCTCTCCCACCCGATGGACGAGGGGAGGGGGCATCGGAGGTCACCACCTGCTATCGGCTGGGGTCGGTGTTCCTCTGGTTAGGACTCAACCCGAAGACGGGCTCGGCGCGTCTGCGGACCGTGGGCGTCTCGCCCGCATCTTTGCGCCATGAGGAACTGCGCCGTTTACGATAGCAGCTGCACACTTCCGGCCGGGGAGCAGAGCGGGCGAGACGCCCGCGGTCCCAGCAGAGCTCTCGCGCGCAGGCCCGTGAGCCCGCATCCTCTCCCACCCGATGGACGAGGGGAGGGGGAGGCATCGGAGGTCACCACGTGCGATGCCTTCACCCAATCTCAAGCAGCGTGCCTTGCCTGCGTAGTTCGTCCTGTACTCTGCTGACATCGACCGCGTTGACAGGCACGCCCTGCTTCCCGGCCTCAGCGGCCGCAACCCCGGCTGCGCGCCCGACGACCAGACAGCCAGCTTGTCCGCGAACCATGCCGGGCACCTCGGTGCTGGGGTTCTTTGCGGATCCGACAATGGCGTTGGGGGGCGTCTCACCGATCAGCATGCCGAGAGGGATATTGCCGGCCTTCTGCAGAAGCCCGTAGGGTTTGGTCCTTCTGTCGACTTCGCCTACTAGCCCCACGACGTCGGGGAGTCGTTTCCCGTCCTTGAAATCATCAGCGCTCAGCGTGCACTTGCCGATGAAGGTCCTCGATATCCTGTGCCCGATCTCCGTCGCGGTTTCGAGCAGATAGGCGTTCTCAAAGCCGGGGAAATGGTCGATCAGGAACTCCGCCTGTGCTTTGGCAAGTAGCCGGCCCTCCTCCTCCCTCTCGCTCTCCGCGATCACATCATAGC
>JAGHDT010000188.1 GCA_021159805.1 Anaerolineae bacterium | reverse complement strand
GTACACGACCGGCATCATCGAAGCCATGCTGACCAACGTGCCGTTCCGCTTCAACGGCAATGAGATGAACACTGGGCTCATCACCAATCTGCCTGATGGGTGTTGTGTCGAGGTCCCGTGTATGGTGGACGCCAACGGTGTCAACCCCTGCTATGTCGGCGCATTGCCGGCGCAGCTGGCTGCCCTCAATGTGTCCAACGTGGCGGTGCAGGAGTTGGCGGTACAGGCCGTGCTGGAGAAGGATCGTGAGGCTGCCTTCTGGGCCTGTGCGGTCGATCCGTTGACCTCCGCCGTCCTACCGCTGCACAAGATCCGTGAGATGTTCGATGAGCTGTGGGAGGCGAATCAGCAGCACCTGCGCTGGTTCGATTCGGATTTTACGGGGTGCTTGCCGGAAATCTGCGCGCCGTGAAGGATGGCTACCAGCGACCAGCTCTTAGCCGTCAGGTGAAAGCTCTCAGCTGTCAGCGGTCAGCGCTCAGATCTTGGCGGATGCGATGGGGGCTGATGGCATTGTTCTGGCTGGTGACTGCCGTGGGGCTGAGTGGGTGCACGGACAAGAACGAGGTGTATGTCCAGGGGGACTGGTTTTTCAGTGCTCCGGGCGTCGGTGGCATCACACGGCAGACGTCTGTGCACACGTACTGGAACTTCGATGATGGCACATTGGTCGCTCATTCCTGCTGTGAGGACCGCCCAGGAATGAGCGGTCATTACCGCATAGTTGGGAGCGAAGGGAACTCACTGGTCCTCGAGTTGTTCAGCGTGAAGGGAGACGGAGTCGAGGACGGATACCAGGTGCAGATTGTGATCGACCGTGCCGCGGAGGCATTGTCTATCCAGGGCGTGGGGCCGTTCTCACGGATGCCCTAGCTGTCGCTCCACAAGGGTTGGCCGGGAGCGTGCCTCCAGTGGCTAGGAGGTTCGGCTGAGCGTCTATGCGTGGCGCTGGCAGGAGTCCATATAGGTATTTTCGGAGAGATCAAGGGAGGCACCCATGATACACCTAGGAACACAGTATTATCGGCCACCGTTCCCGAACGGCCGCTATTGGGCTGACGACATGAAGCGGATGGTTGACTCAGGTCTCAACACGATCCAGTTCTGGATCGTGTGGGGCTGGGTGGAGGCCAAGCCGGGCGAGTTCCGATTTGATGACTACGATGAACTGGTTGAGTTGGCCGACAGACATGGGTTGGAGGTGGTGTTGAGCACCATCGCGGCCATTCATCCTTACTGGATTCATCGCGTTGTGCCGGGAAGCGAGATGGTCGACAATTTCGGGCACAAGATTGTCTCGTCTAATCGCGGCGAGTGCCACTACGGGATGACGCCGGGAGGGTGCTTCGATCACCCGGGGGTCTGGGAGAGGATGTCTCAGTTCCTGACGGCGACCGTCGAGCATTATCACAGGGCGCCTAACCTGTTTGGATGGGACGCCTGGAACGAGCTCCGGTGGAACGTCCAGGCCGACGGTCTGGTCTGCTACTGCGATCATACGATCAAGCGGTACCGGGATTGGCTGGGTGCCAAGTACGGTGGGTTGGAAGGGCTGAACGATGCCTGGCAGCGCCGTTATTCGTCCTGGGAGGATGTGCGCCCGGGCAAGCTGCCCAACCGACCTTACACCGAGATGATGGCCTTCCAGGATTTCATCACCTGGCGCGCGGTCCAGCATGCCTATGACCGCTACGACCTATTCAAGACAGTGGACCAAGTCCATCCTGTCTCTATGCACGGCGGGCAACCGACGGTTCTCCACGGCAGCGACAGTTATCCCATCGCAACCGCGCTTCACCGGGGCAATGACTGGGCGTTTTCGGATAGAGTGGACGGCATCGGCACCTCCAGCTTCCCCAAGTGGGGGGGGAGGGAGATGGACCGGGCCGATTTCATCAATCGCATCGACTTCTCTGCCTCGGCCCGGCAGGGCAAGCTGGTGTGGCTAAGCGAACTGCAGGGCGGCCGGTCGAACATCGGGTTCAGCGTCGCGCAGAGCGTGGACGCGGCGTCGCAGCAGTTCTGGGTTTGGAACGGAGTCGCTTCCGGGGCCGACACGATCCTCTTCTGGTGCTGGCGTGATGAGGTTTTTGGCCGTGAGAGCACGGGGTTCGGGCTGGCAGGCAACGACGGGCTTGCGCCGGAACGCCTGACTGCGATGGCCAAGACGGGTAAGGTCCTGCGCGAGTACGGGGAGTTGCTGGAGGCGTACGAACCGTCACCGGCAGAGGTGGGCATCTTCTTCAGCCCCCAGTCCTATTACCTCTACTGGTCACAGGACGGGAGCGCACAGCGTGGTCTGGATGGCATAAAGGGATATTCACAGGCCTTGGTGCGACGCGGCATCCCCTACTGCATCGTCGAAGAGAACCATCTGGAAGCCCTGGAAGGGCTGAAGCTGCTCATCTTGCCGCGGACCGTGGTGATGGATGCTCCGGTGGCTGAGGCACTGGCAGATTTTGTCCGCCGTGGCGGCATCATGTTCTGCGAGTCGGAGACGGGCGCATTTGGCAGCAACGGTATCTACCGCTACCCGGAAGATAGGGCTCTTGCCGCATTGACCGGCATTCAGGAAGTCGGCCGCCGGCAGGTGGATCACGGTGTGGTCAAGCTCTCCTTGGGAGGGGCTACTTATTCGCCGGCGGCATCTCAGTGGCTAACGCCCCTATTCGTGCGGGGCCAGGCTGAGGCTGAAGAGATGCTGCTGGCCCGCGGTTTGGTGGGCAGGGGGCGTGTGCTGCTCTGTGGTACCTATCTTGGTGATGCCTACCTCCAGGCAGATACTGAGCGTGGCCGCGCGTTTGAGAACTTCCTTGTGGCACTGGCTGCGAACGCTGGTGTGAAGCTTCCGGTCACGGTGGTCTCGCCGGTGCCGTTGGGCGACGGTTTTGTGCACGTCCGAGTAGGTTCAGCCCCGGGTGCATCGCCCGGTGGTGCACGGGCGATGGCCTTCGTTTTCACGCCCGAGCCGGACTCTAAAGTGGAGCTGTGTTTCCTGCCGGGCACCTTCGGCGGCCACGTCAAAGATATTCTCACAGACGCCGAGATCCCGGTCACGGACACCGATGAGGGACAACGCGTGGTCGTTGGCCCTACGGCGTGGGGCATAGCAGTGTTGGTCGGTTGATGAAGGCGCGGTGGCGCGGTCTTCGCGAGGATCCCAAGCTGCAAATCTGGCTGCCGGCGGGTCTCCTGGGCGGCAGCTCCGGTGCGTTGGCCGTTGGGTGGCTCCTGTGGGGGCCACCCAGGTTGCTGAACAGCAGCCTGTGCTTCGTGATAACCGGTCCCCTAGCCATTTTGGCCTTGCTCTTTGTCTCCAGTATGGGGATCAGCTTCGTGATTCTGTTGCAGCGACTCTTCAAGGCAGTCCGCCAGACCATGCGTCCGCTGTCTGTCTCGATGTATGAGCCGGCTGAGCCTCTCATTGAGATGGAGGTCGTGGCGTGGCCACATCCCGGCTGTGGCCTGCTGATCTACATCCCGATGATCCTGCTCAGTGGCGGCGCTTCGCTGCCGTGGTTCTGGTTTGGTATCCGCCACACGCCGGTTGTCCCGCTGTTGCTCTTGTTAGTGATCGGGGTGCCTACGGGTCTATGGATTGCGAAGCGGGAAGCGAGGTATTGGTGAGGGGGCGCCACGATTCACGATTCAGGTCTGCTTGTGGAGCCTGGTCGAAGATCGCAGACACAACCGTTGGGCAGGTGAACGGCGGATCGTATCGGTGTCCTGACCACTGCGGGTAGGCGAAGGAGTCGCAATGAAGATCACTTGTGTCCGTCCCATTTTCGTTGACCGCTACCTCTT
>JAGHDT010000447.1 GCA_021159805.1 Anaerolineae bacterium | reverse complement strand
TCCTCCTCCTCCTCCTCCTCGTTGTCATCCTCATCGCCATCGTCGTTCTCATCCCAGTCGATGTCATCTTCAACCAAATCACCATCATCGTCGAGATCATCGTTGAGATCGCGAATGAGTTCCTCGTCCTCAAACTCGAAGACGGCTTCCAACTCAAGCGGCATAGGACTCAGGACTTCCAGCTCAGCATGACAGGACTCGCAGTAGATGTGATCCCAGCGCTTCAGGTCTCCACGGATCCTCAGCTTCTGACCACATTCCGGGCAACGGGCCATAGTCCATCTCCTTGGACCAAGTTTAGTTCGGTTTCACTATATCGAAAAAAAACGCCAATGTCAACAGCTTTGACATCTTCGCTGACTGTGATAAGATTTTGGACAAAGCAGGTTGTGGCATTATCCTGGCACTATCTCCGCTTAGGGCTGCAGACCGCGCAGATGCCGGACGCCGAAACGACATTCGATTATCATGGCGTTGGCGTGGTGGTGGGTGTTGTCCTTGAGATAGCACGCACCTTTATAAAGGGGCGGCCTGTCATGGTCGCTCGTTACCATATTATGGAGTACTTATTATGAATTCCAAACAAGTCAGGACTCTTTTTCGAATCGTTGGTGCTCTTGTCCTCGGGTCTCTCGGCATCGCGCTGGGGTCGCAGCTGGGCCTTTTCCCGGTGATTCCTACATCAGCCTATCAATGGATTATGGCTTTGGCTGGTCTGGCAGGTGGCGTTCTGGGCTGGATATTCACGCCACGATTGGTGCTCAGGCCGTTCAATCGCTTTCGACGCTTCATTGATCACGTTGACAGCGTTCCTGCAGCGGTGATCTTGGCGGGTGCAGCCGGGTTGTTTGCCGGCCTGGCCTTTGGGGCCATCGCTGCTTACCCGGTCTCTCACCTCCCCGAACCTTTGGGTCAGTTCTTGCCTTTCTTCATCGCCGCTGCTTTCGGTTACGCTGGTCTGACCATTATGGTCGCGCGTCCTGACCTCCTACAGGGCCTTCGCGATCGGTTCTCTTTCAGAGAACCCGGGCCGGAGTCGGATAAGGCGGAGGCCACAGCCACGCCGATGGGGATCTTGCTGGATACCAGTGTTATCATTGACGGGCGTATTGCCGATATCTGCAGAACGGGGTTTGTTCAGGGGGAGTTGGTGGTGCCGCTCTTCGTGTTGAACGAGCTGCAGCATGTGGCCGACTCCGCAGATACTCTGCGCCGCAATCGCGGTCGCCGTGGCCTGGAGATCCTCCGGCAGCTGCAGGAGGAGTCACCGGTGCCGGTGCGCCTTGTCGACGAGGACATGCCGACCGTGCGCGAAGTTGACGATAAACTGATCGCGCTGGCCAAGGAGATGGATGCGGCCATTCTCACCAACGACTACAACCTCAATCGCGTGGCTGAACTTCAGTCTGTGCGAGTGCTGAATGTCAATGAGCTGGCCAACGCCGTCAAGACCGTACTGCTCCCGGGAGAGACGTTTACGCTTCACGTGCTCCAGGAAGGGAAGGAGTACAATCAGGGTGTCGGGTATCTGGATGACGGTACGATGGTAGTGGTAGAGGATGGTATCTCTTATATCGGCACGACCATTGACTTGACGGTGAACAAAGTCCTGCAGACAGCGGCCGGTCGGATGATCTTTGCGCGCCCGAACGGTTCCGAGTCCTAGCCACCCATAGGGGATCTGACGTGGCACTCAGGATCTACAACGCCCTCTCTCGAAAGCTTGAGCGATTCCGGTCCTTTGATCGTGAGTGGGTCAGCATGTACGTGTGCGGCCCGACTGTCTATGATCATGCCCACCTGGGGCATGCGAAGACATATGTGGCCATGGATGTTGTCGCCCGGCATCTCAGGCTGCGGGGCTATCAAGTGCGTTACGTCTGTGGGTTCATTGACATAGGCCGTATCGCGGATGGGGAGGAAGATCGCCTCGTATCGGGAGCCCGGCGGCTGGGCATCACGCCCACGGAGCTGGCTGACACTTATATCTGGAGCTTCCACGACGACATGGATGCTCTAGGGGTGCTGCGTCCCAGCATCTCCGCGCGTGCTTCGTGTCACGTCCCCCGGATGGTAACCTGGATCGAGGATCTTATCGACCTTGGCTGTGCCTACGAAACCGGCGACTCTGTTTATTTCTCCGTCGACCGGTTTGCTGATTGCGGCAAGTTGTCGCAGCAAGTTTCCGGTATGCAGCAGGCCAACGTCGATCTCGATAGAGGTCAGGATAAGCGCAATCCAGCGGACTTCGTACTGTGGCGGTCGGAAGATTCTCAGACTCCTCTGCGCTGGCCGAGCCCGTGGGGGCTGGGGGCTCCTGGTTCGCACGTCGCCTGTTCGGTGATGGCGAACAGCTATCTGGGCAGGACCTTCGACATCCACGGGGGGGGGCTGGGTGACCGCGTGCCGCACAACGATTGTGAGCTTGTCCAATCTGAGGCCCACAACAGCGTGCCTTCTGCCAAGTACTGGCTCCTGGTGGGCGATCTGCGTGTCGCCGGTCAGCGGATGAGCCGGCGCTTGGGTAATCACCTGACCATCAAGGATGCCCTCAAGCTCTACTCTCCCGAGGCGATCCGCTACTTCTTGTTGTCTAGGCCTTACCGGGAATCCGTTGATTTTCGCCGCGATGCACTGCAAGCTGCCCAACGTGATGTGGATCACCTGCATCAGACAGTGCGGCACCTCCGGCGGCGGATGCAGGAGACGCTTCCCTCTATGGGGTCCGGAACTGCAGCCTTCTCGAGTCTTGCATCGCTACCGGACTACCGTGAGGACTTCTGCGATGCTATGGACCACGACTTTGACACGGCGCGAGCCCTCGGTGTGATCTTTGATCTGGTCGAAGAAGTGGGGCGCACGCTGACGGCCGACCGTAAAGCCAGCTTGGGCACGCTGTCGACAATGGATAAGCTTTTTCGCGATCTCGCCGGTGATGTTCTTGGTATCCTGCCTGAGACGGTGGGGTTGTCAGGGGAGGGGAAGCTTGTTGAGCAGCTGGTTGAGGCGCTGCTAGAGCTGCGATCCGACCATATAGTTGCCAGGCAATGGAGCCAGGCGGATGCCATTCGTAGCAAGCTGGATGAGATCGGTGTGGCTATCCAGGATGGTCCGCAGGATACATCCTGGAGGTTGAAGGCTAGCTAGGGCCGTGCGAGAGACACTCTATGGTCGCCATGCTGTGTGTGAGTCGCTGCGAGCAGCACGGCGGCAGACTTACCGACTGGTGATGGCCAAGGGTGTCGTGCAGGCAACCATCACCGAGGAGATCATCTCCCTTGCGCACGCCCACAATGTGCGCGTTGATGCGGTGCCCCGCCAGGAACTGACCCAGATCGCCGGCACTGATCAGCATCAGGGCGTTGCTCTGGAGACCTCACAGTATCCCTACACCAGTGTTGACGATATGCTCGACCTGGCACAGGCGCGCGACGAACAACCACTGCTGCTGCTGTTGGACTTGATTCAGGATGTTCACAACGTCGGCACTCTTATCCGCACAGCTGAAGCTGTGGGTGTGCATGGTGTGATTGTCCAGGGCCGCCGGGCCGCCGGAATCACTCCGGCAACTGTGAGCACGTCGTCTGGGGCGGCCGAGCACTTGCTTATTGCCCAGGTCACCAATCTCGCGCAGGAGATCGAGCGGCTGAAAACGGCTGAGATCTGGATCGCCGGCCTGGAAGATGTGAGCGGTGCGCGACTCTACACTGAGGCCCCTTTGACGGTTCCGCTCGGCATTGTGGTCGGCGGTGAGTCCGATGGGCTGCGGCGACTGGTCAGGGATCGCTGCGATTGGCTGATGCGCATGCCGATGCGTGGCCACATCAACTCACTCAACGCGGCCATTGCTGGATCCATTGCGCTCTACGAAGTGCTGCGGCAGCGCATGGCGGAGTAGACTACATCTCGATCCGCGCCGTTAAGTGCGCCCTTGGGCTTTCGAATGGCCGGTGACCACACGCGGACGTGACAACAAGGCATCACAGCGAGCGGGAAGGTTCCACGCTCGCTGTCGGTTGTGGAGGGCGCATGCTCTATATCTTTGACCTGGATGGAACACTGGTCGAGACTTATGGTGAATTGGTGCGGCCGGGTGTCGCGGCAAGACTGATGTCGCTAGCGGCGCGGGGCGACTCTTTTGCTGTGGCGACAAACCAGGCCGGTCCGGCCTGGCGACTGGCGACCGGCGCGGGGAAATACCCGGATCCTGCCGTGTTGGGTGCACGCCTGGCGCGAATCGCCAAGAAGCTGCCTCCCTTGATCTCGGAGGCTTGGTACGTGGCGATTGGCGATGGAAGACTTGAGTTGTCCCCCAAGGAGTATCAGACGATAAAGCGCGCGATGTGCAGGGCCGCGGAGGCGCTTAACCTGCATATCGACGCCGATCTTGCGTGGCGTAAGCCGGGGCCAGGGATGCTGCGTGCGGCTTGCGCTCAGCACAGGAT
>JAGHDT010000115.1 GCA_021159805.1 Anaerolineae bacterium | reverse complement strand
GGCTCGACCGTACAACGTGCTGTTTCCGAAGTAGTAGTGCAGTCTGCTATCCCGGACCGCGGGCTATCTTCGAAGCAGACACTATGTTCGGTCGCGCACACCACGTACGAACGAAAATACGATGGTTTCCGAGGCCAACCTCTGAGCCACAGGCTCGTGTCAGCAGAGAGCGGGTCGCCGTATCGGCGGGCTTGACATTGCACGTGGAGCTTCCCATAATCAGCTCAAATGGAGGTGACCATGTCAGAGTCACGAGGTAGCGCTGCGATGAACGCGTTGGTGTGGACGGGACCCAGTGAGGCCGTTGTGCAACAAGTGCCGCGTCCGGTGCCGGCGGCCGATGAGGTCCTGATTGAGGTCGCCTATTGCGGAATCTGTGGCTCGGAGTTGAGTGGCTATCTGGGGCACAATGCGCTGCGGAAACCGCCTCTGGTGATGGGACACGAGTTCTCGGGAGAGATCGTCGCGGTTGGACCGGACGTGGCAACCGGTACCCCAGCTCTCGCTGTGGGCAGCCGGGTGACTGTGGATCCGATGATCTACGATGGTACGTGCTCTCAATGCCGTGCTGGGAAGCAGCATCTTTGCCTCAATCGTCAATTGATCGGGGCCAGCCGGCCCGGAGCCTTTGCCCAACTCGTCGCGGCGCCGGCACACATGGTTTTCCCGCTCCCGTCGGATATGAGCCTGCGGATTGGTGCGTTGAGTGAGCCCACAGCTTGTGCTGTCCGCGCGGTCTCCTTGATGGGGGACGTGCGGGGACGCGATATTCTCATCGTGGGGGCCGGTGCCATCGGGCTGCTGACCTATCAAGTGCTGCGCCATCGTGGGGCAGCTCAGGTCTTCATTGCCGACACGAATCCCGCACGGCTGGCCAACGTAGAGGCGCTGGGCGCTCTGATCCTGAACCCCCGGGAGGTCGATGTGGTCTCCCACGTTCTCGACGCCACCGGTGGTGAGGGGGTCGCCGTGTCTATGGATGCGGTGGGCAAGGCTGTGACCCGGGCACAGTGTGTTGCTGCGACCGTGCGCGGTGGGCGCGTGGTGCTGAGCGGCCTCCACGAGGAGTCCAGCATCATGCCCGTCGCCGATATTATCCGAAAAGAGCAGGTTATCCAGGCCGCTTTCTGCTATACGCCTGTCAATGTGAGGGACGCCATGGATCTTCTGGATCGCGGCGTGGTAAGTGCCGGAGATTGGGTGATCGATGCGCCTTTGGCGGATGGCGCTATGTGGTTCGATCGTCTCGTGGGTGATCCCGGTCCCGTTGCCAAGGTACTCTTGGTACCCTGAGGCGTCCAAGTGAGGCTATGCATGGTTGATTCTGTGATGCGTGGTGTATTGCCGATCCTTGTCACGCCCTTTGATGCTCAAGACCGGGTGGATGTCGACAGCCTGCAGAGTTGGGTGGCATTTCTGCTGGACGCAGGCGTGCACGGCATGGGTGTCGCCCTGGGCAGCGAGGTGCTGCGGCTGACGGAGGCAGAGCGTGCGCTGATCACGCGTACGGTGGCTGAGAGCGCCGGTGGGCAGGTTCCGGTTGTGATCAATACGAGTGGGGCGGGCACCTGGCAAGCTTTGCACTACAGCAGGGTGGCCAAGGAGAATGGTGCCGACGCGCTTATGTTGACGGCACCGTCGTTCATGCAGCCGGGCGCGGAGGGCGTCAGGGGGTACTTCCGTGCTGTGGCCGAAGCGGTGGGCCTGCCGGTCTTCATCCAGGATGTCAACGGGCAACACGTTCCGGCGAATCTCGCGCTTGAGATCGCTGAGGAGAGCGCGTGCGTGCAGTACATCAAGGTGGAGAGCTCCCCGATCACGCTCAAGGTAGCCGAGGCTGTGGCAACGGCCGGTGACAAGCTCACGGTCTTCGGCGGCGGCGGCGGGAGCTACTTCATCGAGGAACTACGCCGCGGTTCGCAGGGCACGATGCCCGGCTGCAGCACACCGGCGGCCTTTGTGAAGGTCTGGGATCTTGTCCAAGATGGGAATGAGGCCGCGGCTCAGAAGGTCTTCTACGAACGCATCCTGCCGGTGAACAGGCTCTGCGCGCAGGGGTGGGGCGCGTTTTTCCACGTGCACAAGCAGATACTGCACCGTCGCGGCGTCATACAATCCGCTAAAGTGCGTGATCCGGCGCCGCCCCTGGACGCGATGACCGCGCGTGAGCTAGCAGCGCTTGTGGACCAGCTATTCAGTCTAGGGGGGCCAGGATGAAGATCACAGCGGTGGATATCATCACGTTTGAGGTGCCGAGGGAGATCTTCCGGGACCGGCGTCTGCTGGTTGATGGCATCGCACACCAGACGTTGACCAAGATCACGGCGGATGAGGGAGCTGAGGGCTACTACTTCGGTGGCTCCGGTCACGGTGACCGAGATGGTCTGCTGCCGGACCAGCGCCGGCTGCTGCTGGCCAAGGGCCGCTCCATGCTGATCGGCGAGGACCCGTTCGATCGGGAGAAGTTCTGGCATTGGATGTGGGTCTCGAAAACGCCGGAAAACATACTCAGTACGCTGGATATGGCGCTGTGGGACCTTCAGGCCCGGGCCTTCGGCGTTCCCGTGCACAAGCTGCTTGGGGGTTGCCGGGAGAAAGTCAAGGCCTATGCCAGCACCTACCCCAACATGGGCACGCCGGATGAGTATGCCGAGCACGCTGTGGTTTGCAAGGAAGCGGGCTATCAAGCTTACAAGATCCACCCCTACTATTTCGCCGATCCGGTGACCTTCGAACCTGTGCCGGGCCGTCCCTCGCACGTCAAGGCCGACATCGAGGCATGTCGTGCGATCCGGCAGGCGGTGGGCGACGAGATGGTGCTCATGTTTGATCCATGGGGCACCTACTGCAACTACGAAGAGGCCCTGTGGGTCGGTCGCGAATTGGAGATGCTGAACTTCGCCTGGTATGAGCACCCCATGCCGGAGTATCGCGTGCGTTCTTACGAGCGGCTGACGCGTGAGCTGGATATCCCTGTGCTCTCACCTGAGATCGCCGCGGGCAGCTTGTATACGCGAGCTGACTGGATCCTGCGGGAAGCGTCGGATATGACGCGGATTGATGTGCTGCGCGGCGGCATCACCGGCGTCAAGAAGATGGTCTCAATCGCCGAGGCCTACGGCGTGCGCTGTGAGATCCATATGGGCGGGTTCGGTAACCTGCAGATATTGGGAGCCACGAGCGAGGATACCTGTGAGTATTACGAGCGCGGGCTGCTGGCACCTGGGGTGACTTGTAACGCCCCGCCACCGTATCTGAACGCCATCTGTGATCCGCTGGATAGCGATGGCTATGTGATGGTGCCCCAGGGCGTGGGGATGGGATACGATATCAACTGGGACTATATCGCATCCCATCGCGTGCCAACAGACGTATAGCGGGGCGACTGCCTGCGCGCAGGCGCTTTCCCCACTCAACCTGCTCGGGCCACTCCATCTCGATGCCGAGCGCCCGGGCGGCGTCCAGTGGCAGTCTGGCGTTTATGAGCGGGTGGCCTGGAGCACATGCAGTAGCGTTAGGGGCGGCCAAGTGACCTGCATCTGTCGGATCACAATAGATGCATCAGCAATGTGCGTTTATCTAGCCATACCGAGGCCACTTCGCCTTCTGCAACGACGAACGAGCCCATCAGAGTCTGGCAACCTTGGTCCGTGAAGATGCAACTCTCGCTCCTTCTGTATTGGTTCAGCGTGAAGTGGAATTTCACCTCGGTGAATAAGACACTATGCCGCACAAGCGTGCCCCATATCCAAGCTGTCCGGAAGAGGCCCCGAAAACCTCTCAGAATGAACTGATTGTCGTCGGTGGGCGCGGGCATCACGGGCCTCCGCCAGCTTGCGGTTGCGTGCAGCAAAGAGCAGCCCCGCGGCTCAGCTCAACCGTTAGCACGTTCATAGCAATCACAGGCAGTGGAGATAGCGTGAATGATAGACCCTGATGAGTTCTTGAACCCTGATGCCATAAAGAGCAATCTGGTACTCTCTGCTCTTTATCTTGTGGCTTATGAACTTCTGAAAGACGCAATCATTGACAATATCAGGGCCTTTTTCTCCTTTGAGTATAGGGACGGCAAAGCGATACCAGACAAACAATACAAAGATGAAGTTACCAGAGTTCACAAGGACACTCTGTATGCATCGTGCTTGTGGCTTCAGCGTAACGGCGCAATCACAGAAAACGAAGTTGAAGAAATCCAGAATATCCGCAAGCATCGAAATCAAGTTGCCCACGAATTGGCTAGGTTGCTCTTCGATGCCAACTTGAATTTGAACGTTGGATACTTTCTGCGAATCAGGGAGTTGCTTGGAAAGATAGAAGTATGGTGGGTCAAGAACGTGGAAATCCCAGTGAACCCAGATTTTGACGGCGTAGAAGTGGATGAAACAGATATCCGCCCTGGTAGAGTGATAGCCATTGACTACGTGGTTTCAGTTGCGCTTGCTGACTACTTGAAACGGGAAGATAGTGGCAACAATGAACTACCGTGTAGGGTTAACTCCCAAAATCAAGGCGCGGGCTAACAAGGGCGTCAACCCGACCGCGCTAACGCACGTGCCAGCGGTGGGGAAACACGCTTTGGGATTAATTTGTAGGCGAGAGCTCTTGCTCCGCAGCCGCGCGGCGGGTCACACCCTGGGTGTCAGGCGGCGAGTCGGAGATCTCCCGAGGAATGCAGGCTGATGGAAGCCGGTTGACAGAGAGGGCGGTCAACTATGATCGAAATTGTCTAGGGTTTCGTCGTCAGGGAGGATGCCCAAGAGCAGTTCGAGTTGGCGTACGGCCCAGGCGGTGCGTGGAGCAATCTATCTGCACGGTGCCTGGGCTTCTGAGGCGCCACCATGCTGCACGACACGAAGGATCCGTGGCGATATCTGACGATTGACCTCTGGGAGACAGGAGTTCAGCGGGAGCAGGCGCTAGCCGCAAGCGAGGCCGAGTACTCTGACCTGGAGGCCGTCTGCGGTGAGTGGACCGAGTCTAGGACTGAGGTGGGTATCTTCAGCGCGCGAGCCGAGACGACGGTGCGCCCCCGTGGCAAAGCAGGGCGAAGCAAGGCTGGAGAATCCCGTCGAAGCAGCCGCCGAACCACTCGCTGAAGCCGACTCAGCTAGCGGGCGAATAGGGTGGGCAGGTTGTTGAATAGAACGCCGCCTAACAAATCACTGCACCCGACAAAGCTATCGCCTGCGAAAATCGAGGCTCCACGCGCATTGTAGTCGTTCACGTGGCGCAAGCCTCACGCCGCATCCGCCCGGCGCGTGATGCGTAACCGTTCTGCTCACAAAGAGGGAGGCTGAAATGGCTGTTCGCATATATCCCGTACCCATGGGAATACCGGTGACTGAGGATATGTTTTGTCAAATTGAAGGACAAGAAGCGCCTGTGCTGCCATGCCGTGTGTCGGCCGTGCCTTTTAACCGCCGATGGCCGGGACATCAGCGGCAAATCGAACAGTCTGAAATTGCGTATTTTACCTCTTTTGAAATGACCGCTCCTGTCACAGTACAGGTGCGTCCCAAACGGGCCTGCAAAAAAGCGGTGGTGCGCCCTTTGTCACGAAACGTACATCCGCAGATTGACCGTGGCATCATCACATTCACTCTGCCGTCTGCTGGAGGCTATTCCCTGGAAATGGACGGCTATCATCATAATCTGCACTTATTTGCCAACCCACCTAAGGAGTATGAGGTTGACCGCAATGATCCCAAGGCCCTGTATTTCGGCCCTGGTTGTCATGACATCGGGATCCTGCGGTTGAAGGACGGGCAAACCGTGTTTCTTGACGAGGGTGCGGTGCTCTACGGCTGTATTCATGCCGAGGACTGCAAAGACATCCGTATTGTGGGGCGAGGTATGCTGGACAACAGCAAGAACGTTGAGACAATCCTGTATGCAATGGAGAAGTTGGGTGACGGCTCTATCGATGTGAGGAATGCCAAGCGGGAGCATACCATCCATTTGGTTCGATGCCAAAATGTGACGCTTGACGGTTTCACGATCCGTGATTCGCTGTGCTACAACGTGGGCTTGTGGGGCTGCGACGACGTGGAAATCGACAATTTGAAAATCATCGGCAGTTGGCGGTTCAATACCGACGGCATTGATTTCCACAATTGCCGTCGCTGTCACGTGACGGGCTGTTTTGTCCGTACCTTTGACGATACCATCTGTTTCAAGGGACATCCGGGATATCAGCCGGTTTGCGAGGATATTGTGGTGGAAGACTGCGTGGTTTGGTGCGACTGGGACCATTGTCTGGAAATCGGGGCGGAATGCTGTGCCGAGCATATGCACCGACTGACCTTTCGCAACATTGATGTCATCCGCAGCCTGGATATAGCTATGGATATTCTGAATGTCGATTATGGCACGGTCCATGATGTGCTTTTTGAGGACATTAGGGTGGAAATGGACGCGGTATATCAGCAGCCGCGTATCCAAAAAGACGATGCTGAACTTTTTCCGATCGATCCGCAGAGCACCTGGCTGCCGACGTTGATGCGCTGCGCGGTGATACATCATCACGAATACAGCGAAGGAAGGTCAGAACGTGGTCACATATCGAACATCACATTCCGGAATATACAGGTGCTTTCCGACAGGATGCCGCCATCACGCTTTTCCGGATACGATGAAGAGCACGGCGTCGACAACGTGTCTATTGAGGGGCTATACCGCAATGGCATCAGGCTGACAACGCTGGCGGAGGCCGCTGTGAGTGCCGGAGAATTTGTGACGGCCATACATCTAGAATAATCCCGGATATGGCGAAGCCTCTCGAAACGGGATCCCTGGGTCAAAATGGATCAGGGGAATGATGAATCGCAGAACAATCGGATCGAACGCGACTCCGGTAAAGCCGCCGGGGATGGTGACCTCACGGGAGCGGTTCATCCGCAGCGTTGACTCGCGGTTTGGAGGCGTACTTCCACTTCTACAACCACGAGCGGTACCACCAGAGCCTCGACTATGCTGTTCCTGGTAAGGTTCATCAAGGTATGGTAACCTTGGTCTGTCAAGATGAAACTCTTACTTATTTTGCCCCTTTCGTGGTCCATAACATGGGGGGCACCTAAGAGGAAACCATCCGAATGACTCTGGCGGATGTCGCCCAGGAAAGCGGTGTTAGTGACGCCACCGTGCTCCGCTTCTGCCGCTCGATTGGCTATGAGAGTTGGCTGGAGTTCAAGATCAACCTCACCCAAATGCTGCCGAACCTGCCCGAGCAAATCCTGGATGAGGTCCTCGAGGGAGATTCACCTGGGACTATCGCCAGGAAAGTTTTTAGGAAATCCATCCAGGCCATCACAGACACGATGGCAGTCATCGATGAAAGCAGTTTCACAAAGGCGCTGGAACTAATCAATGATGCTGAGAGGATTCTGCTGATTGGTGTGGGTACCTCTGGCCCGATGGCCAATGAAATGCACAATCGCTTTCTGCGTCTCGGTCTGAATTGCCACGTTCAGACCGATTCATACATTCAGGTGATGGAAAGCGCCTTGCTTACAGCCAAGGACCTTGTCATCGTGATTTCACAAACCGGCGATTCAGGGGATCCTCTACGCACAACGGCTTTGGCAGAATCAAGAGGGTGTAGCATCATTGTCATCACCGGCAACACCGCCTCGAAGCTGACAGATTATGCCGATGTTGTACTTCTGTCAGTATCTCACGAAACCCGCGTGGAAACTATCGCATCACGCATCGCGCAGTATGCCATTATCCATGCATTGTATGTAGGACTGGCTATGCAAGATGTCCCCAGCACCGTCAACAAGGAAAGATTGATCTGGGAGGCCATGATGAACAGATCATCCTTCCAGAACTCAAAGCAATAAGAATAGGGAGCGTCAATGTCTGAACCTGTTGTGTCGATCAAAGATCTCAGATTCCGATATCGAGGCGAGAAGAAGTTAGCCCTCGATGGCATCTCGCTGGATATAGCTAGAGGGGAGTTTCTGGTCATTATGGGTGCAAGCGAGGCCGGAAAGAGCACGTTGGCGGCCTGTTTTAATGGCCTGATTCCCCACTACATGAAGGGAGCCATCAAAGGGGAGGTCATCGTTCAGGGCATCAATACGGCTGAATCCAGTGTGCCGCAACTGGCTCAGAATGTCGGTATCGTGTTTCAGGACTTTGAGGCGCAACTATTCTCTACCAATGTAGAATTGGAAATTGCATTTGGGCCGGAGAATTTCGCGGTGCCCCGCGAAGAAATCGGCCGGCGGATCGAAGAGAACCTTAGATATGTCGGTCTGGAAGAGTTCCGCAACCGACCTCCTGTTACGCTTTCGGGTGGTCAGAAACAGAAACTAGCCATTGCTTCCGTGCTCGCCATGCAGCCAACCATCTTAGTTATGGATGAACCAACCACCGACTTGGATCCGATCAGCAAACAAGGCATCTTCGATATTACCAACCGGTTACGCCGGCGTGATGACATGACCCTGATCGTGGTCGAACATGAGACCGAAGAAGCGCTCAACGCCGACCGGATTGCCTTGATTAGGGAGGGCAAACTGGTTCAGGTTGGTACAGTTGAAGGGATTCTCAAACAGGTCGAACTGCTCGAAGAGTTGGGGGTTATGCCCTTAGGTATCCCCAATTTCTTCAAGAAAATGGGCTATGCTCCATTGCCACTCACACCTGATGAAGGCATCAAGACCTTCCATGGAACCGGGTGGAGCATCTCAGAAGACAGATATGCCCAACTGCTCGACAAGGAGAAACTCGCCGCTCAACACGATGACCAACCGATCATCCACTGCCGAAACCTGGCGCATACCTACCCCAACGGGGTCACAGCACTCAAGGGCATTGACCTGGATATCTACGAAGGCGAGATTGTGGCTATCGTCGGGCAAAATGGCAGCGGCAAGACCACCCTGGTCAAACACCTCAACGGATTGCTGACACCCACAAGTGGTGATGTGATCGTGCACGGCTTGCATACAAAGGAACAGGGCGTCTTCAAGATCGGTCAAAGAGTTGGTTATGTCTTCCAGAACCCCGACCACCAGATCTTCTCAGAACATGTCTATGATGAAGTCGCCTTTGGCCCGCGACTGCGCAAAGTACCCGAAGAGGAAATTGACACAAGGGTTAAGGAAGCACTGGAAGCGGTCGGGCTAACGGGTTTTGAGCATGAGGACCCATTCAGCCTGACCAAGAGCGGTCGCCAGCGAGTTGCCGTAGCTTCAGTCCTGGCTGTGCATCCGGATGTGCTCATCTTGGATGAACCCACAACGGGATTGGACCATACGGAACAGCGCAGCATGATGGATATGGTGCGCCGCTTAAATGAACAGGGCAGTACAATCATATTCGTAACTCATCACATGTGGGTTGTAGCTGAGTATGCCCAGAAAGTGTTCGTGATCAAGGATGGACGCATTCTCCTGGATGGCATAACCCGAGAGGTCTTTGCCCAGGAGGAAATCCTCAAAGCGTCTTATCTGCGGCCTCCACACTTCGTTCAATTCAGCAACCAGCTGGGCAAAACATTCCTCAGCCCGGATGAGATGATCTCTTGCATAGAGAGGGAATGAGCTATGAATATCGATTTCTACATTGATGCTGACACCGTAATCCATCGCCTGGATGGGCGCACGAAGATCCTGCTCTTCCTTTTCTCGTTCGTCGCTCTGGTTCTCTTCGAGGATCCCTTGTTTATCTTGCCCATCGCGCTGCTGATCTTGCTCGAAAACACGCTGGCCCGGGCATGGGTGAATATCTGGCGCATTCGCTTCCTGCTGTTGATTCTGTCCAGCTCCGGCGTGATCATGTGGAACCTGTTCGCCAGCGGTGAGACACACCTGTTCTGGTTCGTGGACCTTGAATCGCTGCAATACAGCCTCGCCCGTACTATGGTGATCTTGTTGATGATCATCAGCGGCATGAACCTGCTCAGCACGACCCGCAATGAGGAGTTGGTGCTCGCTATGATCAAGTTGGGGCTGCCCTACCGTGTCGGCTTTGCGATCTCGACATCCCTGCGCATGGTGCCTACCATTTCTGCCAGCATTTACACCATCTCGCAAGCCCAACGCAGCCGTGGCTTAGATCTGGAAAGCGGCAACGTCCTCGAGCGTATCAAGAAATATGTCCCCCTGCTAATTCCGGTATTCATCTCAACGATTCGCAGCACGAACGTGTTTGGCATGGCATTGGAGTCAAAAGGCTTTGGCGCAAGAGATGACCGCACTTTCTATCTCAAAATGGAGATGAAGAAGAGGGATTTCATTACGCTGGCCTTCACCGTTGTTGTAGTGGTTTTCTGCCTGTATATCAACTCTCTTGATTACGGCAATATTGCCGGACTGACCAAATTCTAGATGTCCGGGCTGATTTGAAGAGAGACTATCACAGAAAGGCACCCAGATGGACCCGAAAGCACTTGATCAACTACTACCCTTCGTCCTCAAACGAGACAATGTGGCCCGCTACGAAGACGGCAGTGTCTACATTGGTGATAGGCGGAAATATCCGTTTGAAAAAGAGTTCTTGCGTTGCGATGATGTTGAAGATGTCGCTCGCGCCATTGAAGACATGGTGACCCAAGGCGGTGGTCCCTGGGTGGCAGCAGTCTTTGCGATGGTGATGGCAGCCAAGAGGGTTGAGGGCAAACCCCTTGACGAGGCGCTGGACACTCTCCGCAAGGCCAAGTTACGTTTGACGAACACACGGCCCACGAACACCGCTATGGCCAGACGCCTCGATGATGCGCTGCGGATCGCAGAGAAAGCCGGCACAGAAGGCCTGCCCATCGGACAGGCGATCCTGAATTGGATCAGACGAACTCGCGACAAAGTCTATGAAAACTATGAATATCGCGCACGCCTGGGAGCTGGTTTGGTCGATGATGGCGACGGCATCCTGACGATGTGCTTCGCTGAGACGGCTTTCATCCTGGCGATGGCTTTTGCCAGACAAGACGGCAAGAATATCCATGTCTACACTCCAGAGACACGCCCCTACCTTCAAGGCGCGCGCCTCACCGCCCCCAGCCTGCACGAACTGGATATTCCCGTGCAGATCATCACGGACAACATGCCGGCGTACGTTATGTCACAGGGCAAGATCCAGAAGTACTTCACTGCCGCGGACCTGATCACCCTCGATGGGCACGTCTGCAACAAAATCGGCACCTTCCAAAACGCCATCGCGGCGCACCATCACGGCATTCCCTATTTCGTCTTCATGTGGGGCGCAGATCCCAGAAGCCCCGATCGCGCTTCTATCAAGATTGAGAACCGTGATCCAGCAGAAATAAGGGCCTGTCGAGGCATGCCAACCACTATCGACGAAATAGATGCTTACTATCCCGCTTTCGACATTACGCCTCCTTATATGGTTTCTGGTGTGATAACCATGCACGGGATATTGAGTCCATATGACCTGAAACGTCATTTTGGCGTAGCCTGAGTACACCAAGGAGCCTCAAATGTCGGTGGCAATCATTGCAGGAACTGCGATCTATGACATACCCGGTAAGGCCCTAAGAAAGGAGCGCATCGAGACTCCCTATGGCTCCGCATTCATATACCGAGTTGCGGGAGAAGATCTGATCTTCCTGGCCCGGCACGGCATCAAACACGATACGCCCCCTCACAAAGTCAACTACCGCGCCAATATCAAAGCGTTGGAGATGATTGGCGTCAAGCGAGTGCTGGCCACCAATGCGGTTGGATCGATCAACACAGAAATCCCCCCCCTTGGTTTGGCCTTGTTGACGGACTTCCTGGACTTCACATCTAATCGCAAGAGCACGTTTTTTGATGGTGGGGACAGCGGTGTTAAGCATGTCGATATGAGCATCACCTACTGCCCCACGTTGAACCAGCAACTCTTGGCACTGGCGCCCAGCTTTGACATTGATCTACGCCCCGAGACGGTCTACGTTTGCACCAACGGGCCACGTTTGGAGTCACCTGCCGAAATCCGTATGTACGCTCAATTGGGCGGTGATGTGGTCGGGATGACCGGCATCCCCGAAGCCACGCTGGCCCGCGAGCTTGGCCTATGTTACGCGGCGGTAGTATTCTCGGTGAATTGGGCCGCCGGCATCGAGGAGACGATCCGGTTCGTAGCCGATTCAGACAGCTTTGACAAGATCAGAGCTGATATCTTGGCGCTCTTTATCGAAACGCTGAAAACAACATCCGATGAGGATTGTTGTGGCTGGTAGCGAGATAGGATAGCCGTCATCTCAATGCTTCTTCAGAGCTATCCTGATCTCTTTGCTGAAGCGAAAGGAGGACAGATCGCAAGATAGTCAAATGCCTGAGTGTCCGCTGTCATTGACCATTCAATAGTCTATTATTCGAGGAGATAGCAGATGAAAGAAGTCACAAGTATGTGGAAAAACACCAGAATGATTATTCTGGTGGCGCTATCAGCAGCTATCTACGCTGCCTTCCTGATCGCCTTCAAGGGCGGCATTGTGATCGTTCCGGGAATCACTGAAGTTCGCCCGGCCAATGTGTTCCCGCCCGTGTTCGGCCTGCTCTTTGGCCCGGCCGGCGCTTGGGGCTCCGCCATCGGCAATCTGATCGGCGACATATTCGGCGGCTCACTGGGTGTCGGCTCCATCTTTGGTTTCTTTGGCAACTTCTTCCTGGGCTTTGTGCCCTACAAGATGTGGGGTGCAACCTTTGGCCTGGTCAAGAAAGATGATATGTCCCTGACGATGAACAGCTGGCAGAAGATCCTGGCCTTCGAAATCGTCGCTCTGGTTGCTTCAGCAGCCTGCGCCATCGTCATCTCGTGGTACCTCGACCTGGCCGGCATTGTGCCCTTTGCTTTCCTGGGCATCACCATCACCGTCAACAACTTTGCCGCTGCCGTTGTCTTGGGACCCATCCTGCTGGGGCTGTTCTACCCGCGTGTAAAGCGCTGGGGCTTGCTCTGGACTGACGTCATGGACGAAGAAGATGTTGCCAAAGGTTTTGCCATTAACTTGGGCGCCATCCTCATGACCGTCGGTGCACTGGGCGGCCTGGTCATCGGAATTCTGGTAGCCGTCGGCGCTGCTGGTCAGCAGCTGTACGGCTTTGCAGGAGACTCAGGACAGGTCTCCGTCTGGTTGGCTGTTCTGCCCTTCTTGGTTCTGATTCTGGTTTCCAGCTTCATGCTTTCCGGGCGCGAGCAGTTCACCGCCGAAGAAGAACTATAGAGACCGAAGTTCTTCCGGATTTCTTCGGGGCGGGGTAATCCCGCCCCGAAGTTCTTATGAACTTGGCTAAGAGAATGGGGCTCGAATGTCATTCGAAAACGCAAACGCGGACTCAGCGCAACAAAGTGATCTGCTGATTACCGGGGGAAAGATTGTCACTATGGACGCTGACCGTCGTGTTATTGATGACGGCGCTTTGGTGATCTCCGGCAACAGGATCCAAGATGTATTTTCAGCTGGTGAACTACCGAGCGAGTATCAGGCGCGCAAGACAATCAATGCGGATGGCAAAGTCATCATTCCTGGCCTGATCAACGCCCACAGCCACATCGCTATGACACTATTCCGCGGCTTTGTAGAAGATTTGGTCTTGCTCAAATGGCTGGAAAAAGTCTGGCAATATGAGCTGACGGAACTCAGCGAAGAAAGCGTGCGCGCCGGCTCAAAGCTGGCCTTTGCAGAGATGATTCGCAGCGGTGTGACCTGTGTCCACGACATGTACTGGCACTATCTGGCTACCATCGATCTAGCCGAGGAGATTGGTTTCCGCCTGATCTCCGGGCCACCTATTACCGGTATTGGTGATCCAGACTTCGACGAGATGATCCTCACTGCCCGTAACGTACTGGAGCAAATCAAAGACTATCATTTTGTCACTCCCATCATTCAAGCACACAGCACCTACACCACCACACCCGCAATGATGCACAAGGTGTATGAATT
>JAGHDT010000623.1 GCA_021159805.1 Anaerolineae bacterium | reverse complement strand
GTGAACAGTGCGTGCCGGCGCGGCAGCTTCGATCGTAGCGTGTTCTCGCACGTCCCCGTGGTACAATACGACTGGAGTGGGGGCGTCTTGCTTGCCGGCTATGCCCCAGTATCGTGATTGGTTTCAGGGAACCCCGGCGTTGCTGTGGGGTGCCGATTGGTAGTGCCTGCCGGCGCCATCAGTCCTGATACGTCTTGGCTGGACTATAAGGAAGGGATAGGCAGTTTGTGAAAGATGATGAGCGACGGCTGATCAAGGACGCCATCCTTGACGAAGATGGGTTCGTCAAAGCTACATTTAGCGGGCAGCGGCGAGGGTATGAGCTGCCCTGGCGACGTGTCGCGGTGCGCCCGGTCCTCATTAAGCACGTACGGCACCTGCAGGTTTCCTACCTGGATGACAAGCAGGATATCACGAAGAATTACCATGGGAGCCAGGTCGATGAGAAGACCGACGAGCTGCTTGCGCTTCCTTTCTCGCAGATCAATGTCCTGACCACTGAAAGAGAGATCCAGGTTCAGATCTCCAGGAAAGGTGTGGCGCGGGTCCATCAACGCCGGGTCGTCGGTGATATCCCGGAACCATCGCTGTCTCACGATCGAGAGAAGCCACGGCTGATCTCGGCGGATGCTCCCGATCCATTCCTTATGGCGCTGGAGATTCAGACACCCGATGGGCGCATCCGGGCCAACAAGCGCCGCAAGTACCTGCAGATCAACGAATTCCTGCGTCTGGTCGCCGACACCGCTGCGCTGGAAGAGATCGCCCCACCGGTGCACATTGTGGATTGTGGTTGTGGCAGTGCGGATCTGACCTTCGCAGTCTATCACTATCTGAACCACATTGTGGAACGCCCGTCGACGGTTGTGGGGATTGATGTGAAGGCAGACCTGATGACCAAGAAGAATGCTCTGGCGCAGGAGTTGGGGTGGCATAAACTCCGGTTCCAGGTCAGCCGCATCATTGATTTTGAGCCGGAAGTGATTCCGGACATGGTGATGGCCCTGCACGCCTGCGACACTGCGACCGATGAGGCACTGGCCCAGGCCGTTCGCTGGGGCGCGCGGTTGATCTTCAGCGCGCCGTGTTGCCATCATCATTTGCAGGCTCAGATGGCTGACCAGCCAATGCCACAGGTCTTCCAACCCGTACTGCGCCACGGCATCCTCAAGGAACGGCTCGGCGATGTCCTTACCGATAGCTTCCGTGCTCAAATCCTCCGTATTGTGGGCTACAGTACCGATGTTATGGAGTTCATCGCGCCCGAGCACACCGACAAAAACCTGATGATCCGCGCCGTCAAGCAGGCACCGCCGGGCGACCCGCAGATGATCGCCGAGTATCGATCCTTGGTTGATTTCTGGGGAGTCACACCCTACTTGGCCACGCTGCTCAAGAAACAGCTGACGGCGGTGGGTGTAGAGGGATGACACGAATCGAGGACTATGGCTAACGACATGCAGTTGGATCGCTTGATCGCCGCTTACGATGCTTTCCAGGCGTTTGAGGAGCGGTGCTTCACGTTGCTGCACGCGATTGCTGATCTGCCGCAGCCGGAGTCCGATCTCGAGTGCCGGCTGATGCACTATGCCCTGGCCAAGCTGGGAACCGGTCACGATATGGATGAGGCGGTCAACGACATTGGCTGGATCAACGAGCAACCTGATGAGGGCGATGTGTTCGTGTGGCACGTCAACAGTGATGCCTATCTCCGGTTTGGGCATCTCTATCCACCGGAGTTATCGGAACTCGTGGAGACGCAGCTGATCTCGCACCGCTACGAGATTCATGATGGCCAGAGTGAGAACCACAAGCTGGTGATCGCCGTCGCTGGCTACCTGGTGGCTCAGACATGGCCAGAGTGGCCTCAGGCGGATGAGACCCTCGCTCGTATGGATAGTTACCTCAACGAATTCTTCGATCGCGTGGTCCGTTCCGGTCAGGGGGAGTTCGATTCGCCGACGTCCGGTGCACTCTATCTGACCACGTTGGCTACGTTGTTCGACTTCACGCTGGATCCGCGGATGCGCCGCAAGGCCGCGATGATGCTTGATTGGTTCCTGGTGAAGTTGGCCGGAGAGTGGCCTTCTGGGCCTCTGGTGGGCGCGCACTCACATAGCTACACCCTCACTGCGTCCAGTGATGATGCGACCGGTGGTCGGGTGGTCGGGTGGCTCTACTTCGGTGGGCAGATGCCGGATCTCCAGCGCGGGGAGCCGCATTACGCGGTGATCAATGCGCTCTCAGGGTACCGGGTACCCGAGGTCATTGCCCATATGGCGCAGGACAGGGATCATCCCTTTGCCGAGTCTCAGCAGCGGGCGGGTATTCTGTCACTGCGCTATGGAGAGAGCTGGAGAACCCTAGACTATAACACCTGGTGCGTCAAGGACTGCCTCGTCTAGGGCTCTCGGCCATGACCGTCACCGCTTTTGATGCAGATACGACGTTGATCATCGCACGCGGCATAGGCCTAGACCGAGCTGACGTGCTGCGGACGCGTTTGCCCTGTCGCCCTGAATGGGTCACCGTGGATTTGGTGCCGGTATGACGGAGATAACTTCAGCATCCAAACCGGTGCTCGGCGCCCTGCGGAAACGAATGCTCTGGCTCAGCATAATCTGCAGCTATCTGGTTGTGAGTGCGCACCTACCTCTCTTCACCGACCGGGTGCCGGATTTCACGCTGATGCGCTACGTGGTGGCTGTTTGGCGGTATGGTGTAGGTGTGATACCGGTTGAGATCTTCTTCGTGGTGTCCGGGTATGCCTTTTTCCGGACGTATCAAGCTACTTGGGAAGGTTACCGTGGGAAGATCGGGCGACGCGTACGTACGCTGATCATCCCGTACATTGTCTGGATCTGTGTGACTATCCTGTATAAGGTGATCTCCGGAGATCAGATCTCGGGTGTAGATACTCTGTTGAGTTGGTTCGGCATCACTTCCGGGTACCCGGCGCTCTATGTGCTCTGGTATCTTCGGGATCTCTTCTTGCTCTGCTTGCTGGCTCCGATGATCTACTTTCTTATGTCCAGACGCCGGCTTGCCATAGGACTTCTGATTGCCCTATGGTGTCTACAATGGGTGCCACTGGCGGGCCTGAGCAATCTTGTCCAGGGGTTGCTTTGGTTCCCTGCGGGAGCCTTTGTAGCTTTGCACATCAGTCAGGGGACGCTGTTGAGGTGCAGGCGACCGTGGGTTTGGTTTGTAGGTTGGTTGGGGATG
>JAGHDT010000496.1 GCA_021159805.1 Anaerolineae bacterium | reverse complement strand
GTGCATTATGCGAGATCTCTGTATGACGTACCATTGTAGGTGTCATTCAACACCTCTATATCAGACATGAACACAGTAAGGAGACACAGTGATCGCACGCATGTGGCACGGGCGCGTGCCGACGAGCAAGGCACAGGCATATCGAGCCTTTCTAAACGAACGAGCTATTCCCGATTATCAATCGGTTGTGGGCAATATCAGCGTCCATATTCTGGAGCGCAAAGAGGGAGAAGTCACTCACTTCATCACTATGACATTCTGGGAGAATCTGGATGTGATCAAGGGTTTCGCGGGAGACGATGCAGAGTTGGCAAAATACTACCCTGAGGACAGAGACTTTTTGCTCGAATTTGAGCCTGGGGTCGTACATTACGAAATTGTAGGACAATCGTAGCGTCTCTCTGCCCCTGCTCACATAGTCTGGCCCAACGCCGCGTAGCTGACGGTCAGGGCGTCACCGGCAACCATTCGTATGAAGGAGAGAAACCCATGACAGCACCTCACGTTGATCTGCCCAAGACCATGCGCTCTGTGATCTGCTACGGCCCGGAGGATTACCGGCTGGAGGAGATTCCCGTGCCCACCGTCAACCCCGGCGAAGTGCTGGTCCGCATTCTTGGGGCCGGAATCTGCGCGAGCGATGCCAAATGCTACAGCGGCGCGCCCCTCTTCTGGGGGGATGAGGATCGCCCGGGTTATTGCCAGCCTCCCATCACGCCGGGCCACGAGTTTGTGGGCGAGGTGGTCGCTCTGGGAGAAGGAGCGGCAGAGAAGTACGGCCTGGAGATCGGCAACCTGGCCATCTCTGAACAGATTGTGCCCTGCTGGGACTGCCGCTTCTGCCGGCGAGGCCAGTACTGGATGTGTGACAATAAGCACGACGTCTACGGGTTCAGGCAACGAACCCCCGGCGCGATGGCCGAATATATGCGCTTCCCCGCCGACGCTATCAATTACCGCGTTCCTGACTCGCTCACCCTCCGGCAAGCTGTCTATATTGAGCCGCTGGCGTGCGCCATCCACGCTGTGCAGCGGGGAGAGATAGAATTCGGGGACACGGTGGTCATCTCCGGCTGCGGCTCACTGGGTCTGGGGATGGTGGCCGCGGCCCGGCTGAAAAACCCGGGGCTGCTGATTGCGCTTGACCTGGTGCCCTCCCGGCTGGAAATCGCCAAAAAGTGCGGGGCTGACCTGGTTCTGAACCCGCTGGAAGTGGACGTGGTTGACGAGGTTAGAGCACTGACCGACGGATACGGCTGCGATGTCTACATTGAGGCGACCGGGCATCCCAAATCGGTGCCGCAAGGGCTGCACATGATCCGCCGTCTAGGAACCTTTGTGGAGTTCAGCGTCTTTGGCGAGCCGGTGACGGTCGATTGGACGATCATCGGCGATACCAAAGAACTCAACATCCACGGGGCGCATCTTGGGCCCTACTGCTATCCGCCGGCAATGGAAATGCTGCTCAAGGGGCAAGTTCCGGCGGACGACATTGTGACCCACGCCTTCCCACTTGAACAATTCGCCGAGGCGTTCCAACTGGTACATGACTCAACGGACTCCATCAAGGTGATGCTGATTCCCTGATTCGGACATAAGCGGCTGAACTCAATCAAACGTCCTGGCTACCGGACACCTTCCAAAATCGCTGTCTACTCCGTCATTCCGAGCGTAGCCCGAAGCGCAGCGGAGGGCGAAGTCGAGGAATCTAGCGTCCCCAAACCGGGTTGGCAGTTGAGTGTACAGGTCCATGTCGCCAAGGCGATCGTAAGTGAGGAGCAGATGAAGAACCTGAGAGCAGCTGCCGTACAGTTCAACCATGGACCCGGTGACAAGGTATACAACATGGGCCGGATCCGGGCCTTCACCGCGGAGGCCCACCAGCAGGACATCGACCTGCTGGTCTTCCCGGAGATGTGCATCACCGGCTACTGGCATGTCAGAAAGCTGTCGAGAGAGGAGATCCAAGAGCTGGCCGAGCCGGTGCCCTCCGGGCCGAGCACACAGGAACTCCTTTCCCTCGCCGCTTCAACCGGCATGACCATCGGGGCGGGGCTGATTGAGCAAGCCGACGACGGCACACTCTACAACACCTACGTCGTGGCGATGCCCAACGGAGAGATCGCGCGTCACCGCAAGCTCCACTGCTTCATCAGCGAGCACATGGCCTCCGGGGACGAATATACCGTCTTCGACATCCCCCAGGGAGCGCGGGTGGGCCTCTTGATCTGCTATGACAACAACCTCGGCGAAAACGTGCGGATCACGGCGCTGATGGGCGCGGAAATCCTGCTTGCACCGCACCAGACCGGCGGGTGCGACACTCCGAGCCCACGCTGCATGGGCCCCGTCGACCTGTCGCTCTGGGACAACCGCCTGGAAAACCCCGAAGCCATCGAGGCGGAGTTCCGTGGTCCCAAAGGGCGCGATTGGCTGATGCACTGGCTGCCGGCGCGCGCTCACGACAACGGGCTGTTCCTCATCTTCAGCAACGGCGTGGGTGTGGATGACGACGAGGTCCGCACCGGGAATGCAATGATCCTTGACCCGTACGGGGACATCTTGGCGGAGACCTGGCGAGCGCAGGACGACATCGTCATCGCTGACCTTGATCCACAGCTGCTCCTCAACTCCACCGGACGCCGGTGGATCAAGAGCCGCCGGCCCGAGCTCTACCGCATGTTGTCCACCCCCACCGGCAAAGAAGAAGATACCCGGAAGGTTCGCTTTGAGAGGCCGTCGGAGTGAGAGCAACTTACCAGCTACTCACTACGTGCCGGAGAAGACATTCCAGGGACTACACAAAGATCAGTCGGTTCAACTACCAGCCGGAGCAGGGGTCCGAGCGCGAAATACTCCTTCACAGCGCGGACATCAGTGACCCAATTGCGTCCCAGCTTCTGCGCCCATATCTTCCCCTGGCTTGCCGGCAGACGTAGGTTGCCGGCGGATAAGTTGCTGAGATGTCGCTGCAAGCGAGGCACTGCTGGCCACACCACGATACTTGCCGATTTTGATACACCATATTAGAATTACGTAGGAATCATTGCATAATCGAGTTGTCACTTGCTGACTTGCGCACAGTAGGGGAGTGGGTATGCCTGGCTTTGACCGAGAAGATCGTCCCCTGAAGCGGGGGCAGGTGCAACAGCTGAGCTCCGCCAATGCACTGGCTCAGTTCTTCACATTCCTGGGTTACCCGCAGGACACTCGCCTCCCGATGACAGCGGAGGCGCTGCAGCTCAACAAGACGCTGTCCAACGCCGTGCGTCGCGTGGAGCGGCTGGTAGACGTGGACGGCGCACTTCAGATCTATCTCTTCGAACTGACCACCGTCACCGTGGCGCACACGCGGGCGCTCGCGCGCGCCTTCCGCGACCGTGCCGGCGACTTCCTCTTCGTCCTCACCGACGACTACCAGCGGATCGATTTCGTATTGCTGGACCGTGAGGTCAGGCTAGGTGCCCAAGCTACGCTTGTCCGACCGCGCATCCTGACCGTGGACCGAACCGATCCTGACCGGGTGGCCCTCCGGGTGCTCCGTCGCTTCACCTTCACCGAGGTCGATGAGGATGGGGTGCGAGACCCCTACGCGCAGTTCGACAAACTGAAGAGCGCCTTCACCATCGCCGAGTGGTCGGAACCTCTCTTCAACAACCGCGCTCTCTTCTCCGATTACTACCTCAACGAGCGGCTGCCGGATCTTGAGCTCTGGGACGCGCCCGAGCTCAACCAGGTCTTCCGCGATATCCGCAAGCTCTTCGCCACTGCGCGCCAACGCCTGCACCAGGACGTCGCCGCGGCACCCCAGGGCCTGATCCGGCCCGTCCTCCAGATCCTCGGCTTCCGCGCCGAACCGGGCCCCGGCGGTACCCAGGCCAACCGGCTGCTCCTCACGTCCCCTCCCCTGGCAGGGGAGGGTGCCGCCGGTCCGCCGGCGGTGGGAGAGGTCGCCGGTCCGCCGGCGG
>JAGHDT010000348.1 GCA_021159805.1 Anaerolineae bacterium | reverse complement strand
GCGGGCGCCCGCTGCCAGCATTGCGGCGCCGATACGTCGCGTTCGCGCAGGACAGATGGCGTTTGCGTCGACGTATAGGCCTTGGAAGCCGGTGTCCAGTACGCCGCGTGCGATCTCTTCCGCCGCAGCGGGTGGGCAGATGCAGACAATTGTGTCACATGTTTCGCATAGTGATCGCAGCATACCGACGTCAATCAGGTTCTGGTTATTTGCTCGTTCGTGCGTCGCCTGGCTCCGTCCCTCAGAGGCCCAGATCACCGTGTGACCGCTGTTGTTCGCCGTGGCGGCCAGCGAGATGCCCATCGTCCCGGGGTGTAAGAATCCGATCCTGCGTCCCATAGTGTCTCCTCATAGGGGCAATACGTGGAATTCGTCAACCGTCATACCGTACCATAGCACGTCGAAGTAGGCACCGTGGGTGTACCCCATGCGGCGATGGGTTCCCTCAAGTTTGAAACCCAGTTTCTCGTGAAGGTGGATCGACGCGGTGTTGTAACTGTGTACCGGGACGGTGACCTTCTGGTAGCGCAGCTCCTCGAAGTAATAGCGCAGTACGAGCCGGATGGCTTCGCCGGCGTAGCCCTTGCGCTGGTGCTCGGGCGCGATATCGATGCCGTAGCTGAACGTGCCATACCGCGGATTGCAGCTGTGCGTGTCGATGGCGCCTACTGGAATCGACTGCAGGCTCTCGATGACCCAGCGGACTTGGTCGTTCTCCATACGTTTGAGCGACTCTGCCTGGGCCCAAGCCTCCACGGATGCTCTCGATGACGGTGGCCAGACGAAATCCAGATTACGGGCGCGTTCGCTGTCTTGGTTCCACTGATAGAAGATCTCTGCGTCCTCGGGTTCGATCGCCCGCAACCTGACTCGGGTCCCTTGCCAATAGTTCACGGTTCACTCCTCAGGATCTGTAGGCTACAGATAGAGATCCTCATTGGATGCCTCGGACGTGAGTATATCGGCGCGTGGCGGAATGCCAAGCGGGAGGGCGTGATGGATGGTGGATGGCGGCCAGTGAATCGGGTTGGATATCGTCACAAGTCTCAAGTCAAAAGTCATGGCCGCAAACGTCACCATTCACGATTCACGATTCAGCTGCTCACTTGGAGACAGGTATCAGATGTGTTGGGAGCCTTCTTGAGTAGACCTGAATGGTGAATCGTGACAGCTTTGTGCCGGGAGCTGCTTGCGCCGAGGTACCCCACCTGTCGCGCCTTGACTCTTGACTCAAGACTTGTGGCCCCATCCGCTGAATCGTGAATGGTGAATCGTGACAACTTCGTGCCAGGAGCCGCCTGTGCCGAGGAGTGATGCTTGTCGCACCATGACTCTTGACTTAAGACTCTTGGATCCAGGGTTGACAGGCGGATTTTCCACCGTATAATATATGCGTACTTGCTCATATATCTGGCTGTATGAGGAGAAGTCTGTGGTGACCGAAGTTATATGTGGTGAGCAGGGCGTTATGATGCTGGACGAGATGACGGCGAGTGCTCTTGCCGAGACATTCAAGGTGTTGAGCGACTCCACGCGGGTGCGCATCATCTCCGCGCTGGTGGAGCGTGAGTTGTGCGTGCACGAGTTGTCGGAGGCGCTGGGACTGTCGCACTCGGCGACGTCGCATCAGTTGGCGATGCTGCGTGAGATGCGGTTGGTGGCTGCAACGAAGCGGGGCCGGCACAAGATCTACCGGTTGGACGACGAACATATCGCGGATCTCTTCCAACAGGGCTTGGCACACATTTTGCATACGTAGCTGTGGATAGCGTAGTCCTGCGGTTGGCAGCACGGGGCTGTTGTCGAAGTAACGATCTGTGGCATCGTGTCTTGATCGCGGGTAGGAGGCTGATGGGTGTTGGAAACCAGAACATACCGTGTGGAAGGTCTATCGTGCGTTGATTGTGCGGGTCGGATCCGGGCCGCAGTAGAGCAGTTGGATGGCGTGGATGATTGGGAGGTCGACGTCGGTGCCGGGACGCTATCGTTCCAAGTGACTGTGCCGGATTTTGATCTCTCGCCGGTGGCAAAGATTGTGGACGATACCGGACACAATCTGCTGACGTCGTCCGACATCCCCAAGCGCGCGGGGGGGAGCTTTCTTGGTTTCCTGCTGTCGTCGCGTCAAACGATGATGACGGTGATTGCGGGGGGCTTGACGTTGACCGGATTGCTGCTTCTGCTGTTTGGTGTGCCGGGATTTGTCTGGACTCTGCTATTCGCCGCAGCGATTGTGGTCGGCGGCATACCCGTGGCGCGCCACGCCTACCAGGAGATCTGGGCCGCGCACAGCCTGGGCATTAACAGTTTGATGGTGATCGCCGTGATAGGGGCGATGCTGATCGGCGAGTGGGCCGAAGCGGCAATTGTAGTGGTGCTTTTCTCACTGGGGGAGGCATTGGAGGGTTATGCCGCAGAGCGTGCGCGGGGAGCACTGGACGGTTTGCTGGACTTGGTGCCCTCTGTCGCACTGCGATTGGACGGCGACGGAATTGCCGAAAAGGTCGCAGTAGCTGAGTTGCGTCTGGGCGATCGTGTCCTGATCCGTCCTGGTGACCGGGTCAGTGTGGATGGCCAGGTGCTTGCTGGTGCAAGTGCTATCGATCAGGCCGCCATCACCGGTGAGAGCGTGCCTGCCGATAAGGGACCTGGTGACAGTGTCTTTGCCGGGACGATCAACACATTTGGGGCGTTGACCGTTGAGATCACGCGTCTTGCGGACGACACCACGCTGAACCGCATGGTGGGGCTCGTGCGGGATGCCCAATCACAGCAAGCGCCGGTGCAGCGCTTTGTGGACCGCTTCGCGCGTGTCTACACACCGGCAGTCACCGTGGTTGCGGCGCTGGTGGCTGTGGTGCCGCCACTGCTCTTCGACCAGCCCTTCTGGGGCGATCAGGGATGGCTCCTGCGAGCGTTGGAGATGCTGGTAATCGCGTGCCCGTGCGCGCTGGTTATCAGCACGCCGGTCAGCGTGGTGAGTGCTCTCACCAATGCCGCTTCAAAGGGCGTCCTGATCAAGGGTGGACGGACGTTGGAACTATTGGGCCGGGTCGACCTGTTTGCGTTTGACAAGACGGGCACGTTGACCGAGGGCAAGCCCGTGACGACAGATGTGGTGGATGTTTGCACACTCCGGGGAGCCGATCCGCACCACGGGCTTGCGTATGCTGCCGCAATTGAGTCGCAATCTTCACATCCGCTGGCGCGGGCCCTGGTGGCTGAAGCGCAGGTGCAGCAAGTGCCGGTACTGACCTCAGAGGGGGTGAGTATCTTGGC
>JAGHDT010000252.1 GCA_021159805.1 Anaerolineae bacterium | reverse complement strand
TATACAATGGGAATCACGATTCACGATTCAGGTCACCTCAAGAAGATTCCTTGCATCTCTGCAAGGTGCCTACAAGGGGGCAGAATGAACCGTGAGGAGATAGTCAAAAGTCTTGAGTCAAGAGTCGTGACTACTCCGTAAGGCAGTCTCCGTCTTCGCAATCGGCCGCCAAGAACCAACGTGAACCGTGAATTGTGAATCGTGATGCTTTTACCGGGTCACCGTACTGTCGATTTCATGACTCTAGACTTCTGACTCTTGATTCCACACTCATCTGGTCACCTGTGATGGTGCTGCCACCGTCCTTCGTGAGATCGGCGAGCCCATCGATGCAGAGGACAACGCCGTTCTCATCGCGGACGGTGCCGCCGGTGATCCTGCCGTGGGCACGGTGTGCGGCCCGCACTGCCTCCACGCGATGGTACTCCAGATAGGGTCTGATCCGTACTGCCATATGCGGCGGCTCCCAACCATCATAGAGTGTATTGACTGCATGGTCTATCACTCCATTGTGGACATACCTGCCCTGTCTGTCAACGACGAATTTCATGATTTGACAGAAACCGCCTGCTGTGGTATTCTTAACGTTAGTCTTGAGAGCCAGAGCGGCACATATGAAACCTACACTGAGTCTGAAGCGACGAGCGCGAGCGATATCTGAACCAGTCCTACTGGGTCGGCGCATTCGCGCATAGCTTGGCCGAAATCGAGTTTAAGTGAAGAAAGCCAGCCCCCAGAAGGGGCTGGCTTTTCTGCATCTAGACCAAGGTAGTGTCTGTCCGTCATCATAGAAGCTGCTATCAGAACAAGGAGAGTAGAGATGGAACCCGTTTTGTGTCCGGAGTGTGAAGCTGAGTTGGAGTTAGGTGCGAGCGTGGAGGAAAGCGAGATCGTGGTGTGCCCCGACTGCGGAGCTGAGCTAGAGGTGATCTCGGTCGACCCCATCACGCTTGAACTGGCACCGGAGGTCGAGGAGGACTGGGGTGAGTAGGCTCGCCCTGTCTTGCTGTTACATCGATGCTGGACGATGCACGAAGTGCGCCGTGTTAGGCATAGTGACGTGACCTGGAGGTCGTGAATGAAAATCGGGGTTCTCTATTCCCGCAAACGTGTTGAGGAAAAGCTGATCACCGCTGAGCTTGACGAACGCGGTGTTGACTATGACCGGCTTGATCCTCGGGCCGTGAGATTCGAGTTGGATGGGACGGGGCCCGAGCCCGTGTCTGGACACGGGGGGTATGATGCATTCCTGGTGCGCTGCCTCAGCCATACCACCGCCTATTACATCACGCGCTGGTTGCAGGGCTTGGGTATCCCGACGGTGAGCCCCCACCGGACGATCTCCGTCTGCGGAGATAAGATGCTCACGAGTGCCGCCCTGCAGGAGGCAGGCCTGCCGATGCCCAGGACGGCGGTGGCGTTCACGCCCAAGGCCGGTCTGGAGGCTATTGAGGCGATGGGATATCCCGTGGTCCTCAAGCCGCTGTTTGGCTCCTGGGGTCGCTTGTTGGCGCGCGTCAACGACCGGGACGCTGCGGAAGCATTGCTTGAGCACAAGAGCACCCTCGGCGGCTATCTCCACAGCGTCGCCTACATCCAGGAGTACATCGAGAAACCCGGCCGCGATATCCGGGTGATGGTGGCCGGCGATCAGGTCGTCTACGCCATCTACCGCCAGTCCGATCATTGGATCACCAATACTGCTCTGGGCGGGAAGCCTCTGCCGTGCCCACAGAGTGATGAACTGGTCGCGATGTCTGTGGCAGCCGCCAGGGCTGTGGGCGGCGGGATCGTGGCTGTTGATCTCCTGGAGACGATGGACGGCGCGCTGCTAGTCAACGAGGTGAACCATACGCCTGAGTTCCACGGAGCCCGTCAGGCGACCGACGTGAACATCGCGGGCCGGATTGTCGATTACGTACTTCAAGTTGCAGAGCAAGGGTCCGTGGCCTGAGTGCCGGGCTGCTGCTGAGGAAACGAGGCAAAATCAATGATTAAGGCATCGATTGTCGGCGCTTCTGGATATGCCGGGGGCGAGCTTCTGCGCATTCTGTTGTTTCACCCTCAGGTTGAGGTCGTCCAAATCACGTCGGAGGCCTATGCCGGGCAGTTTGCCCACTTCAAGCACCCGAACCTGCGTGGCCAGACCAAGCTGAAGTTCACGTCTCTCTCCGAACTCGAACCGTGTGACTTGCTCTTCCTGGCGCTGCCGCACAGCACTGCGTGGGCGCGGATCGACGAGTTTGCTGCTATGGCCGACCGCATTGTCGATCTCTCGGGCGATTTTCGCCTGAGCAACCCAGCGGACTATGACCGCTGGTACGGACATCCGCACCCGCATCCCGAGTGGCTGGAGAAGTTCGTCTACGGTCTGCCGGAGTTGCACCGGGAGGAGATAGCCGGGGCGAAGTACGTCAGCGGTGTGGGCTGCAACGCGACCGTGACAAACATCGCGCTGGCGCCGTTGTACAAGCGCGACCTGGTGCGTGAGATGGTGGTCGAGGTCAAGGTCGGTTCCTCCGAGGGCGGTCACCGTGGCAATCCGGGGTCGCACCATCCGGAGCGGGCCAACGTGGTGCGGACCTTTTCACCTTTCGGGCACCGGCACATTGCTGAGATGATCCAGGAGCTCAAGCTTGACCCGGACGATCCCAAATTCCATTTCACCGTCACCTCGGTCGGCATCGTCCGGGGTGCGTTGGCGACCTGCCAGTGCTTGCTCAAAGAGCCACTTGATGAACGTGCCGCGTGGCGCTTCTATCGTGACGACTACAGAGATGAACCCTTTGTGCGTCTGGTCCGCTCGCGCCGTGGCATTCATCGCTATCCGGAGCCCAAGCTCCTGTCCGGCTCCAACTACTGCGACGTGGGCTTCGTCGCCGATCCCGACGGTACGCGCCTGATCGTCATCTCTGCTATCGACAACCTGATGAAGGGAGCCGCGGGCAGCGCGGTTCAGTCGATGAATGTGATGTATGGCTGGGATGAGAAGCTGGGACTTGAGTTCCCCGGGTTGCATCCGATTTAGTCAAGAGTCAAGAGTCCAGAGTCATGAAATCAACAGCACGGTGATCCGATATGAAGCGCCACGATTCACCATTCACGATTCATGTTGGTTCTTGGCGGCCGATTGCGAAGACGGCGACTGCCTTACGGAGTAGTCATGACTGTTGACTCAAGACTCTTGACTATCTCCTCACGGTTCATTCTGCTCCCTTGTAGGCACCATGCAGAGATGCGGGGAATCTTCTTGAGTAGGCCTGAATCGTGAATGGTGAATCGTGATTCGATACGGTGGGAGTTACAGGGAGCGTGTACATGATTGTAGTTAAGGTCGGTGGTGGCGAAGGTGTCGATACGGAATCGGTCGTCGTGGACGTCGCCGAGTTGGTGAAACAGGGCCGGCAGGTTGTGCTGGTTCACGGTGGGTCTCACGAGACCAATGTCATCTCGGAGAAGTTGGGACACCCGCCGCGATTTGTGACCTCGGTTTCGGGGCACAGCAGCCGCTATACGGATCGTGAGACATTGGAGATTTTCGTGATGGTCACGGCCGGCAAGATCAATAAGCTGATCGTCGAGCGGCTGCAGCAGCTGGGCGTCAATGCAGTGGGCCTTTCCGGCATTGACGGCCGTCTGTTGGAGGGTAAGCGCAAGGCTTTCCTGCGGATCAAAGAGGGCGGCAAGCGCAAGATCCTGCGCGGTGAGTACAGCGGTGTGATTGAGAAGGTCAATGCCGGGCTGCTGACGATGTTGCTGGATGCGGGGTATATGCCGGTTATCGCGCCGCAGGCCATCAGCTACGAGAGTGAGACTCTGAATGTGGACGGTGATCGTGCGGCGGGGGCCATCGCGGCGGCGTTGAACGCCGATACCCTGGTGATTCTCACCAACGTGCCGGGGCTCCTGCGCGACGTCGAGGATGAGTCCAGCCTCATCACCCACATTTCTCAATCCCAGGCTGAGGTCTATCTCGACCGCTATGCTAAAGGCCGGATGAAGCGCAAGATCCTGGGCGCGGTTGAGGCGCTGCTGGGCGGCGTCAGCCAGGTGATCCTCGCCGATGGCCGCGTCGATCATCCGGTACAGAGTGCGTTGGCGGGCAATGGCACGGTGGTGGAATAGGTGAACGCTATCAGCGGGGAAGCTATCGGCGGTCAGCGACTACGGGACAGAAGTAAGGAGTAGGAAGTAAGCAGTAGACGACGCCTTACGTCTGACTTCATGCTTCGTACTCTGGTTCTTCAGTAGCTGAAAGCTGATTGCTCTATCAGGAGGAGAGTTCAATGTTTGATATCAACTATGACCGGGACCAGATCATAGCCTGGGAGACGGACCACGAGAGCGGCACGTATGGCAAGCAGCCGATCGTGTTGGTGCGTGGTGAGGGCGCGCACATCTGGGATATGAATGGCACAGAGTACATCGACTGCATTGGTGGACACGGCGCATCGAATATGGGGCATGCGCACCCCGCCGTGGTCAAGGCTGTGACGGAGCAGGCGCAGCGGTTGTTCCTGGCTCCCAACGGATTCTACAACGATGTGCGGGCACATCTACTCGCCGAACTGGTTCGCGTGGCGCCTCCTGGATTGGAGCGTGCTTTCTTGTGCAATTCGGGCACTGAGGCAGTTGAGGCCGCGCTCAAGTTCGCGCGTTTGACCACCCAGCGCACCAAGGTCATCTCAACGATGCGCGGCTTCCACGGCCGCACGATGGGAGCGCTCGGCACCACGTGGCGGAAGGAGTATCGTAAGCCGTTTGAACCGCTGCTCTCCGATGTTAGCTTTGTCCCTTACAACAAGCTGGAGCGGATGGAGAAGGCGATTGACGATGAGACATCGGCTGTGATCGTCGAAGTAGTGCAGGGCGAGGGTGGTGTGAACCCCGGCACCGCGGACTATCTTCTGGGTGTGGAGGCCCTGTGCCAAGAGCGCGGCGCCATGTTCATCGTTGACGAAGTGCAGACCGGGTTTGGGCGCACGGGTAAGCTCTTTGCCAGCGAGCATCATGGTCTGCGGCCCGATCTGATGACCGTCGCCAAGAGCATCGCCGGTGGCATTCCGATGGGCGCGACCTTGATCGGCGAGCGCGTCGGCAAGATCCCAGGCCACGTCCACGGCAGTACATTTGGCGGCAGCCCGTTGGCCTGCGCCGCGGCGCTTGCGACGATCCGGACGATGGAAGAGGATCATCTGCCTGAGCGGGCAGCCAAACTGGGGGCGCGGTTGGTGGAGGGGTTCCGCTCTATTGAGGCCCCTGTTGTTCGTGAGGTGCGGGGTCTCGGTCTGATGGTGGGTATTGAGCTTCGCAGCCGTTCGGGGGCTTACATCGCCGCGCTGGCTGCTCAAGGTGTGCTGGTGCTGCCGGCGGGATCCACCGTGCTGCGTTTCCTGCCACCCCTTGTCATCGAAGAAGACGACATCGAGACGGTGATCGAAAAGGTAGGGATGGTCCTGGCCGGTTGAGGTGTAGACATAGTCTACACAGGTGCGGTAGTGTGTTTCACAGTCTGGGAGGAGAGCAATCTGTATGAGACCCGAGAGCAACCCTGCGCTGCTGGCGGTGGAGGACGGTACGATCTTCTGGGGGACGTCGGTGGGGGCGACCGGCGAGACATTCGGTGAGCTGGTCTTCAACACGGGGATGACAGGGTACCAGGAGGTGCTGACTGATCCCTCTTACCGAGGCCAGATCGTGGTGATGACCTATCCTGAGATCGGCATTTATGGGGTGAACCGTGATGACGTTGAATCTGAGCGGCTTCAGGTCGCCGGCTTCGTTGTACATCGCGCAGTGCGGTCCGCCTTCAATCAGCGGGCGACCCTGGCTTTTGACGACTATCTGGAAGGTGGCGGCGTAGTGGCCATTGAGGGTGTCGATACCCGGGCGCTGACGCGTCAGCTGCGGACTCATGGGGTGATGCGGGGGGCCATCGTCGTCGCGGCCGACAAGAATGCTCTTGATCCCGATGCGATCATCGCGCGCGTTCGCCAGAGTCCTTCGATGGTGGGGCGCAACCTGGCTGGGGATGTCACCACGGATGGTGTTGTGGGTTATGGCGCTTCCGGCGAGGGCCCCGGGGATCTGGATCGTCCTCACATTGTTGTGATTGACGCCGGTCGCAAGCAGGGCATCGTTCGTGACCTTATGGCGACAGGGGCGGTCGTGACGGTGGTGCCGTACGATGTGGACGCTGCCACAGTGCTCTCCCTTGAGCCGGACGGCGTGATGGTCTCAAACGGCCCAGGCGATCCCGAGCCGTTGACAGCCACCATCACGATGATCCGTGCATTGCTCAAGCAGCGCGTGCCGGTGGGCGGTATCTGTCTGGGGCACCAACTCCTTGGGCTGGCGGCGGGCGGTCTGACATACAAGATGCGCTTTGGCCACCGGGGCGCGAATCATCCGATCAAGGAGTTGCGCACCGGCCAGATCGCGATCACAACCCAGAACCACGGCTTTGCCCTTGATCCCACCAGTTTCGGGATTAGTTGGGCCCCGCTCGACGCGGCATTTGAACCCACACGGCCCGAGCTGGTGACACAGACGGCGGAGCAGGCCAACTCAGGGCAGTTGGTTACGATGGCCGAGCTGTTGCCGGAGTCAGCGCTGATCGGCACCAGCCCCGCAGGGTTTGGCCCACTCGAGGTCACGCATCTCTCACTCAACGATGGTACGGTGGAGGGGCTGCGGCTCCTCGACACCCCCGCGCTCTCGGTGCAGTTCCACCCGGAGGCGTCCCCGGGGCCCCACGATGCAAAGGGGTTCTTCGAGCAGTTCATATCCATGGTAAAGGATCAGCATGCCTAAGCGCACAGACATCGAATCCATCCTGATTATCGGCTCAGGCCCGATTGTGATCGGGCAAGCGGCGGAATTCGACTACTCCGGCACACAGGCACTGAAGGCCCTTCGCAAGGCCGGATACCGGCTGATTGTTGTCAATGCCAACTCGGCGACGATTATGACGGATCCGGAGCTCTCTGACGCAGTCTACATCGAGCCGCTGACGGTGGAGTTCCTGGACGCTATCATCGCACGCGAGCGGCCGGACGCGCTGCTTCCGACACTTGGCGGCCAGACGGCGCTCAACCTGGCGGTGGCGCTGTCGGAGACAGGGGTCCTGGAGCGCTACGGCGTCGAGTTGATCGGGGCTTCCTATAACGCCATTCAACTGGCCGAGGACCGGGCGCTCTTCAAGCAGACTATGATGGAGATTGGGCTTGAGGTTCCCCTCAGCAGCCAGATCGGTTCGCTGCCCGAAGCCTTTGAGGCAGCTGAGGACTTGGGCTATCCGCTGATTGCGCGGCCCAGCTTCACTCTGGGTGGCACCGGCGGCGGCATTGCCTACAACGCCAAGGAACTTACCCAGATCGTGGCGCGTGGGTTGATTGAGAGCCCATCGCATACGGTACTCCTGGAGGAATCGGTCATCGGCTGGAAAGAGTACGAGATGGAGGTTATGCGCGACCACGCTGACAACGCCATTGTTGTCTGCTCGATCGAGAATATCGACCCGATGGGCGTGCATACTGGTGACTCGATCACCGTGGCGCCGGCGCAGACGTTGACGGATCGCGAATACCAGCGGATGCGGGATGCTTCCATCGCCGTGCTGCGCGCGATCGGTGTCGATACCGGCGGCTCCAATATCCAGTTTGCCGTGGACCCTGAGACCGGGCGTATGGTCGTCATTGAGATGAACCCGCGTGTCTCGCGTTCGTCAGCTCTGGCCTCCAAGGCGACTGGGTACCCTATCGCCAAGGTAGCTGCGCTGTTGGCTGTCGGCTACCGGTTGGATGAGGTGGCCAACGATATCACCCGCCGGACGACGGCGGCGTTTGAGCCGACGTTGGACTATGTCGTGGTCAAGATGCCGCGGTTCCAGCTGGAGAAATTTCCCGGCGCGGACCCACGACTGGGCACCCAGATGAAGTCTGTCGGCGAGGCCATGGCGATCGACAGGACTCTCAAGGAAGCGCTAGGCAAGGCGGTCAGATCTATGGAACTGGACGCAACGCCAGATCTGGACTTCGATCGGGTTCCGGAGTATCTGGCAAGCCCAACCCCGGAACGGTTGGCGTACATCTACGCGGCGCTGCGGCTCGGGTACACTGTCGATGAAATCCACGGCTATACCCACATCGACCGGTGGTTCCTCACTGAAATGGCGCAGTTTATCCAGTTCGAAGCTGTGCTGCGCGAGATGCCGTGGGCGGACTTTGACCGGCAGACATTGCTTCAGGCCAAGGCCTGGGGTTTCTCAGACCTGGAGATCGGCGAGCTCTTCGAAGGTCAAGCTAACAGCCTAACCCACACACGCACAGAGTCGGAGGTGCGTCATCGCCGCGCGGCGATGAATGTGCAGCCGGTCTACAAAATGGTGGACACGTGCGCTTCGGAGTTCGAGGCGTTTACGCCCTATTTCTACTCGACTTATGGGGGCACGGAGAACGAGGCGGAGCTCTCTGATGGGCCGAAGGTCGTGATCCTGGGCTCCGGCCCGAACCGTATCGGCCAGGGCGTGGAGTTCGACTACGCCAATGTTCACGCGGTGTGGGCGCTCCAGGAAGAGGGCTATGAGGTCATCATGGTCAACTCCAATCCGGAGACGGTCTCGACCGACTATGACACGGCGGACCGGCTTTACTTTGAGCCGCTGACGGTTGAGGATGTCCTTGGCATCGTGCAGCATGAGAACCCTGTGGGTGTCGTCGTCGGCTTCGGTGGACAGACCCCGCTCAAGCTGGCCCGTGCCCTGGTCGATGGCGGCATTCCCCTGATGGGGATCGACTTCGCTGCGATTGAGCTGGCCGAGGACCGCGAGCAGTTCGGGGGGCTGTTGGAGACGCTGGAGCTTAAGAGCCCGCCATGTGGCGTGGCCTCCACCGTTGAAGAGGCCCTCAGCGTGGCCGAGGTGCTGGGCTATCCTGTACTGCTTCGCCCGAGCTTTGTTCTCGGCGGTCGCGCGATGGAGATCGTGAGCAACGCTGTGGAGCTCCGTCATTACATTGCCGCGGCGGCTCGTGTCTCGCCCGGCTACCCCGTCCAGATCGATCGTTTTCTGGAGGGTGCCCTGGAGTTGGATGTCGATGTACTCTCCGATGGCGAGGACGTCTGGATCGCCGGGTTGATGGAGCAGATTGAGGAAGCCGGTGTCCATTCCGGTGATTCTGCGTGTGTGATGCCGGCTGTAAGTCTGTCGGATTCGATGATCACGCGAATCGAGTCATCTGTGGCGAGCTTGGTGCGGGCGCTCGGGGCTGTGGGCCTTGTGAATATCCAGATGGCCATTCGCGGCGACGATCTCTATGTCCTGGAAGCCAACCCACGGGCGTCACGTACGGTGCCCTATGTCAGCAAGGCTATTGGGGTGCCGGTGGCCAAGCTGGCTGCCAAGATTTTGGTTGGGCGCTCGCTGAAGGAGCTGTTGGCACCGTTCTGGCCTTACCCGGTGCGTCCGGGTGACAGCTCCGAGTTTGAGGCTCTGTTAGCTTCTGAGCATCGCGCTCCGACGCCGTGGCCGGTCTTCTCCTCGGTCAAGGAAGTCGTGCTGCCCTTCGGACGCTTTCAGGGCTCGGACGTTCTGTTGGGACCGGAGATGCGCTCCACCGGCGAGGTGATGAGCTTCGGCCGGAGCTTCCCTGAGGCGTTCGCCAAGGCACAAATCGCCGCAAGCAACCCGCTGCCGACCTCAGGGACGGTGTTGGTGAGTCTGGCAGATCCGGATAAGAGAGAGGGCACATCCCTGATCGCCCAACTGAGCGATATGGGCTTCTACATCGTGGCGACCCGCGGGACGGTCCGCGCGCTCAAAGCGATGGGCATTCCGGCCAAAGAGGTTCTGAAGGTCGGTGAAGGGCGTCCGGACTGCGTGGATATCATCGCGCAGGATAGGGTTCACCTTGTGGTCAATACGCCCTCATCTATGGACAAAGCCGGCCGTACTCACGATCTACCGGTGCCATCCTCGGCTGAGCGACGGGGTGTCGAGCTGCCGTGGAGTGCGGCAAGGACGTCCGGCTACCGCATCCGCACAACCGCGCTGGAACATCACGTGCCGTATGTGACGACGCTGGTGGCTTTGCGCGCAACAGTGGCCGCGATCCGCTACATAAGGTCCCAGTCGCTTACCGTCAGCCGGCTAGGTGAGGCGCTGGATGGTCGCTAATCTTGGACGCGCTGGACAGAGCATGATGCCGGGCAGCCGGATGGATCAGCGCCCACGTATGGAGGCTGTGATGGATGAGGTCGCTTTTCTGGAGAAACTGCTTTCGATTCCTAGTCCCTCTGGGGGTGAGGATATCTTTGCCGACTATCTGGTGTCGCAGATGCGGAAGCTGAACTTCCGCACGCATCGTGATGAGGCCGGCAACGTCGTAGGCACGGTGGGGAGCCCTGAGGCCGACCGCGAGATTGTACTGTTGGGACACATGGATACCGTACCGGGCTTCATCCCGATTCGTTGGGACGATGGCACCCTCTACGGCCGTGGGGCGGTCGATGCCAAAGGCCCTCTGGCAACCTTTGTCATCGCGGCTTCCCGGGTCGCTGCCCGGTTGGACAGGACCAAGATCACGGTCATCGGTGCTGTGGAGGAGGAAACTCACGGATGGGGTGCCCATTATCTTGCTCAGACCATGG